>JAHHHZ010000024.1 GCA_019359095.1 Pleurocapsa minor HA4230-MV1
GTGATTCAAACCTGCCGTTTTCAGGGTCGCTCTGTGATGAATTTTTTCACTCAAGCTTTATTGGCAACCATCGGTGTTATTGATCGCCCTTCTTTAATCCCTCAACTTAGTACCTGAATTCTTACCATTTTTTCTATAATCTCGTCGTGATGATTCCCATGATGATTGCTTTGACTAAAAATAAATTTAATTCTGGGGTTTCATCATATATCTAAGAGAATGCTGGTAGCTGATAGCTGATAGCTGATAGCTACAAAAAGCTAAGCTACACAACTTAGAAACTTTCCCAGTTGTGTAAGATAAACAAAGCTCATCCATCAGGCAAGTTAAATGATTCAAGGAGAAACCATTGTAGCGATCGCCACTGCCGTATTACCCCAACAAGGCAGCGTGGGCATTGTACGCCTATCAGGTATCAAATCTTTGGCGATCGCTAAATCCTTATTTCACTCGACGGGGAAGCAGGAATGGTCATCTCATCGCATTCTTTATGGTCATATTCGCGATCCCCAAACCAAACAGATAGTAGATGAAGCACTGCTAATGTTAATGTTGCAACCTCGTTCTTTTACCCGTGAGGATGTCGTAGAATTTCACTGTCATGGCGGAATTATGGCGGTGCAAGAGGTTTTACAGCTATGTGTGGCTCAAGGAGCAAGATTAGCCCAACCAGGAGAGTTTAGTCTCAGAGCTTTTCTCAACGGCAGAATTGATTTAACTCAGGCTGAAAGTATTGCTGAACTAGTATCAGCCCAATCGAAAAAGGCCTCCCAGATAGCTTTAGCAGGTTTGCAGGGTAAATTAGGCAGTCCCATTCGGGATCTCAGAACAACTTGTTTAGATATCTTGGCAGAAGTAGAAGCCCGCATCGACTTTGCTGACGATCTTCCTCCACTGAATGAAGCCCAAATCGAACAGCAACTAGAGAATGTTTTGGCTCAAGTAAATCAGATCTTAGCAACAGCAGAACAGGGTGAATTGCTGAGAAATGGTTTAAAAGTGGCGATCGTTGGCTGCCCTAACGTGGGTAAGTCCAGTTTACTCAACGCCTGGAGCAAAAGCGATCGCGCCATTGTCACCGACTTACCAGGAACAACCCGCGATGTGATCGAGTCGACTCTAGTAGTTGGTGGGATTCCTATTCAGGTACTGGATACCGCAGGAATTAGGGAGACTACTGATACTGTAGAAAAAATTGGTGTAGAGCGATCGCGCAATGCGGCCAAAGATGCTGATTTAGTTCTCTTGACAGTCGATGCTTCTTTAGGTTGGACAGATCGGGATGGGGAGATATATGAGCAGGTTAAAGATAGACCTTTAATTCTGGTGATCAATAAAGCGGATCTAGCTTCACCTGAATCTTTAGATTGTCCCCAGGACATGGCATACAAGGTTTATACCAGTGCTACCCATCATCAGGGTATCACCGACCTAGAGACGGCAATTATCGCCTTGGCTCATCAGGGAAAAGTAATGGCAGCTAACCCAGAGGTAGCAGTAAATCAAAGACAGGCATCAGCCTTAACTAGAGCCAGAGTAGCGCTACAACAGGTACAGGAAACCATCTCTAATCAACTGCCCTTAGACTTTTGGACAATTGACCTTAGGGAGGCAATTCAAGCATTAGGAGAGATTACGGGAGAAGAAGTTACCGAATCTGTACTAGATCGCATCTTCAGCCGTTTTTGCATCGGTAAATAAAATAGTTAACTTTAAATTATCTACCTTTACCTAACAGTACTACTCTTAAGGTTTTAAAAGCGATCGCCAAATCCATCAATAAAGAATAGTTCTTGATGTAGTAAAGATCGTAAGCCACTTTTTGATAGGCATCTTCAACTGAAGCACCATAAGGATAACAAACCTGCGCCCAGCCAGTAATTCCAGGCTTAACTAAGTAGCGGACATCATAATAAGGAATTTGTTCTCTTAGCTGCATATCGAATTCAGGTCGCTCAGGACGAGGCCCAACTAGACTCATTTCCCCTTTAAAGACATTCCAAAGCTGAGGCAATTCATCAATTCTCGTGAGGCGAATAAAAGAACCAATTTTAGTGATGCGAGGATCTTTTTCTTTTGCCCATTGAACTCCTTTCGACTCAGCATTTTGGCACATTGAGCGAAATTTGTACACACGAAACTTCTTGCCGTTTAAGCCAGTTCTCACTTGAGAATAGAAAATCGGGCCTGGACTACTGAACTTGATGGCGATCGCTGTAGGCAGGGTGATTGGTAGAGAAACAATAATCATTACCGCTGCCACCACAATATCAATTAACTGTTTTAATTTAGCTTTAATTCTGTTGTGTAAAATGTTGAACCCAGAAGTGAAAGCAAACCAGTCATCCTGAACGTATGCAGGAGGAATTTTTTGCCAAAATTGTTCACAGAAATCAGCAATACTATATACATAAACTCCTTGCAGTCTCATGTCCATCAAATCTCTAACCATTTGCTGGGATAAGCTTCTTTCCGCACCGTCAATGAGAATTCCTGACCAGTACTGCTGTTTCCAAGTAGAGCTGAGGCTACCAACTCGATCGACTACCGCTGTTCTTGCGCTGGATCTAGCAGGAGTATAAGAATCTTCACCAGCAAAATCGGCAAAAGAAACAAATTCAGCCTGAGAGTTTAATTTGCGGTGTTCTTTACCAAACTCGACAACTTTTTGATCATCACCTAGTACTAGAAATCGGCTAGATTGCTGATTTGCTTTGAGCCATCCATCAACAATTGCTCTGCTAACTACAGCCCAAATTAAAAATAAACCAACACTAATTAATAAGACACCCCTACCGACAATCGGCTCACTACCCCATAACCCTGTAATGTAAACCAGAGAAGTTACTGCTGTTACCGCAGCAATAATACCCAGTATTGCTCTTTCTGAGAGACGAACTCCTGAAACTTCCCGATTGAGCTTATAAGTATCGGTTAAATATAATCCAAATAAATACATAGCAATCAAAGCATAGAGAATTGGCATCCCTAAATCTAGAGGTTGTGAAACTCGTAGCCGAAGAGCTAGGTCAAAGCACAACAGTAAACCAAGGATATCTCCAATGACCAACAAGCAGACTATGATCATACGGGATGTATGACTATAGATTAATAGAGTCGATAAATACTTCGACGATTGCCTACTGTAAAACATAAATTTGGATTATTAAAAAAACTAGTTCAAGGGATTTTTATAATCTAATTCTACAGGAAAATTAGTATATTTACTGATTAAATATTACTAATTTATAACTATGACAAACAGTGATTTTACTTATTTACAGAAGTTGATAATGGGTTGCCATCTATTATTAAAAAGTCGGCTAAAAACTCGCTTAAATAAAACGCTTAAATAAATACACAAATCTTAAAATCCTGTTAAAATGATATACCTTGATACAAAGTACAACCTTTATATCAGATGCTAAATTAGTAAAGATGCACTAAAATCTGTTATCAATTGGCTAAAAAGCAAATTTAAAATATTTTTAGGTTTAGTTTTATTAATATAAAACTAATAGAAACTCATAGCTGAAAAGATTATAAGTAGATTGTTTTAAGTTATTTTTTAGATATTAAGCAAAACTAATATATATAATATTTAATCTGAGAAAACGAGAAAAAAATAAAAAAAAGAAATTAAAAACTCAAATAAATCATGCGATTTGATGATTTACATTTCCCGCATGACTATACGGGATAAATGATTACTGATGTTGGCCTCAAGAATATACTTTTGCGGTATTACTTACTTGATTAACGTCTTCATAGAAACTGGCGACAATCGCCAAAATCAACCACCAAACCGTGTTTATTTGAGGGCGATACCAAACTGTATCAACAAATCCGTGAAAAGCAAGGCTAACAGTGGCAGCGATCGCAGCAATTAGATACAGACCTCTTTTGTTTCTAGTTTGGCGCAGGCGAGATATCTGTTGTAGACCATGATTACAGGTAACAGTGACCAGCCACAAAAAGCAGCCAAAGCCAAGATAGCCCATCTCAACAATATGTTCTAGATAGACAGAATAGGCGCTTAAAGCAGGGTAGCGCGAGTTCATGTAGCGAGGATAAATTTGATTAAAAGCATCGTGTCCTGGCCCAATACCGATTACGGGATAATCTCTAATAATTTGAAAACAGGCTTCCCAGACATTAATCCGAAAATTATTACTACTGTCTTCTCGCCCAGCAAAAATGCTCATTAATCTCAAGCGTAAAGGTTCTAAAGTAATAAAGGCGATGATTAATAGTCCTGCTAAAGAGCCAAAGACCAACGGTAAAAGCCAAATTTGCCAGAATCGGGGCAGATACTCGCGCCACCAAGCGTAAAACAACAGTAATAATACGCCAATTAACACTGCCATTGCCAGCCAAGCACCACGACTATCGGTAAAATACAAACAAGCTGAATTTACCGCCGTCATAATTACCGCTAAGGTTTTTTGCACCCAACCCTGCCAGACAAAGATCGCAGCTAGACTCAAAGCGATCGCTGGCAATAAATAACCTCCCAGCAAATTAGGATTACCCAAATAGCTATACACCCTAGTATCATTAGCTAGAGGAGAATTAGGATCGTTCCAAGTTGCCAGTTGCTGTACGCCAAAAAACTCTTGACGCACACCATAGGAGCTAACCACTAGAGCAGTTAACAGATAGCTGGTGATGATCCAGTTAAATAGCTTGGGCGATCGCAATATTTGAGCAGCCAGGGCAAAGAGAATTAAATACAAAGTTAGCGTAACCCAACCATTGAAAGCAGCAGACTTGACTGGAGAAAAGGCAGTGGCAACCGTGGCGACACACCAATACAAGAAAACCAGAACATGTATCGGGGTGATTATGGCTCTTTGAGCTGCCGTGAGGGTATTAATAATCCAGTATCCAGCCACTGCAACCAACAGCAAGCCAATGAGAGATGTAGAAGTATAAGGAGCAAGTAAAAACACGATACTGATTAAAGCAGCACCGATGGCTTCAGACCACTGAAATAGCCAACTGCTCTGTCGCCAGTCTGAGAGCCAGCCAGAAAATCGAGAGAGATAACTTCCCTTGAGCCACTGATTTAACTGAGGTTTTGAGAGGGTGATGATTGACCAAGCCGATTTCATGGATTAGATAACTGAGTTCCAAATTGAACATTAATATCCTAAACCACGTTTTCTCGCAATCTCAAATTTAATTGCTTAACCGATGCTTAGATCAGAGTTTAGTTTAGGTTTGAACCGACTTAACCGACTTAGTGGGTGGAATTTGTAATACATAACGATAACCCGAACTAGGAGAACCCTGGACAATCACTCTTCCTCCGTGCATTTCTGTCAAATGACAGCAAAATAATAAACTCAAGAGATCGCGAGGAATTTTATCAGTATTCTTGTCTAAATTATTTTCATCGTTAATTACCATCATCAAAGCCGAAGAAGTCAAGATTGGGTGATTATGAGGAGTCATAATACCTCTCGATATTTGGCCGCTTTCAAAATTTTGATTAAAACCTAGTGCTTGAGTCACTCCATGACCATGGAGTTTGGTCTCGCCAAAATCATTTCCTAGCCAGGGATGAGAAATAGTAACGGCAATGTTTAAGGCTTGACTACGTTGAGAAACATGAATTTGGAGTTCGCCTCCAGGTTCTGACATGGCTAAAATGCTGGCGATCAGATAATAGAGAGCTTGGCGAATTTTATCTTTATCTAAAGTCCAAAGCCGATTTCCTGGCTCGATGGAAAATCTCAATGTCTGCTGGTATTGTTTAGATAGATCCTCCAGACTATTAATTACTTGCTGAGACAACATTTCAATATCTACGGTTGTCGGATTCAGCTCAGAACTGCGATCGTTTAAAACTCCCAGACTGACTATTTCATCAACTAAACCAATTAAATTTTGACCACTATCATGAATAATTTCTAAATACTCTTTCTGTTTAACTGTCAAAGGGCCGTATACTTCTCGGTGCAGTACACTAGCCATGCCAATGACCGAAGTTAGGGGGGTTTTTAGCTCTTGAGTTAACTGTGCCAGTAATTTGAGCTTAATCGGGCTAGTTCTGGTAGGGTCTAATCTCAATTCAGATTGTTCGATTACAGCTAGTTGCTCCCTTGACAGTGAAGCTTCAGTATTAGTACTCTGCCACAGAGGTTGTAGGGAGGAGCTGATTGATTTGCCTGATTGAGTTTGGAGCATTTGATTTCGTTCAAATTCTCCCAGACACCAACTAGCAAGTAACGCCAGGTGATCTATGTCTCGATCGTCAAACTCTCTTGTTACCCAATCCATTACTTCTAAAGTTCCAATACAAACCCCTGAAGCTGTAACTAAAGGAACTCCCAAATAGGCTTTGATGCCGTAATGCTGAGTGAGAATGCTATGGGTAAAAGTGGCATGATTAAAAGTGTTAGCAATCGATAGAGGCTGTTGGCTATCAATCACATAGGTACTAAAAGACTCTTGAAGCGATATTTTTCTTTGAGTAGCCAGTTGATTAGTTAAATCAATAGCTGATAAACCTACCGCTGACTTAAACCACAGTTCATCTTCCACAACCAAGCTTAAAATGCTGATTGGCGCATGGACAAAACTTGCTGCTTTTTGCGTAGTTTCTTCTAAAATTGGCACTGCTTGTTGAACCATCAAGCCAAGTTCATTGAGCGTAGCTAATCTCTGTTCTGTTCTGACGGTAGGAGTCAGACCATCTAAACGGCAAAAAAGCTGGTTTTTCGGTTTAGCCATATTGTTAACTGACAATCCTAAATCTACTGCTTCCACTGGCATCACTAATTTTTTAATAAAAGTTATTGTTTATTGATGCAGTAGCTAATTCTGCATATTTAAATTTTTATGCAGCATTACGCGATCGATTAATTCTGCTCTAACTTAAAATTACAGAGAAAAGAGTCGGCGCGTTTTTTAGCCTGCTGACTTTAAAGTTCCCGAAAAAGTAGCGAAACAAACATTCTGCGCCTAAAATATTAAATTGCTCTTATCTCAAAACAGCAATAAATCAAGAATTCAGACTCTTTTAACCGTATTTTGCTGAACAATTGCTCAATTTAATTTAAAAACCTTAATTATCTAAGATTTATTTAATCTTGCTTTGTCCAAGCTGGATGAGCAAAAATAGCATCAATTACCCTAACTCCCCGTAGCTGATTGGATAAAGGTAAGTGACCCTTTGGCGCGGATAAATCCCAGGTAAACTCTTGAGGATAACGAGTCCAAACGTTACCAGATTTCCAGTTGATTTTTGTCCATAATTTAGTAAAATCCTTGCCTACAGACAACCAAATACGTCTCTGTACCGAAAACCCGAATTTACCAGCGGAAGACATGAGCCAAAGTCGATCTAAAGTGATTAAATCAGCACTCGGCAGGTTAACGACTTCGGTAAAGTAAATCCACTTGCGTTCTACCGCAGCAGTCCCCGCTAATTCACACATTTTTTGCAAAGTTAACACATCAGCGTCCTGAAAATTTTGCTGTGCCAGTAACTGCTGTAATGGTCGATAGTCAACTTCTTGGGTCGATTCTAAAGGTACAACCCCAAGTGGAAAGTTCTGCTGCAAAAATTCTTGGATCTTGGGATTGGGATTAAGATACAGTGCGTGATATGCTTTGCCCAAGGCTAAGTTTTCTGACTGTTCTTGGGTATCAATCATCCACCCCATCAGAGTTTGTAGATCTGACTCAGATTCTAATAGTCGATCGACTATTTTTAATTGATTTTGTTCAGATTCTAAATATATTGAATGATTGATGCTGCTGATATTCTGCATGTAATCTTTTCCTACCGCGAAGTGCTTGTCTAATAAACAAACTTCAAGATTTTAACTAAACTTTGCACCAATGCTGACAAACTTCATAAGTGTTTGTACTCAGTCCTATTATGCAAATACTATCATGATTTTGTGGCAGAAAACGCCTCAAATTATATTTGAATTGGGATTGCGTTATTTCCAGCTTAATTAGCATGATTAAATTATCTAAATTACTCAGGTAAGCAATTCTCCTGAATGTGAGTAAGCTAAGCTTTTTCATACCCTTGCTCATAAGCAAAACGAACTAGCTGAGTGCGATTGCTTAAGTCAAGCTTGCTGAGAATATTACTGAGGTGGGTTTGAACGGTTCTGGGACTAATAAACAAACGATCGCTGATCTGCTTGTTAGTATAGCCCTGAATGGTTTCCCAAAAAACTCTCTCTTCTGCGGGAGTTAAGGGTAAGGGTTTAGTGGGAACTGGGATAGCACTCTCTTCAATAGGTACAGTAGTTTGGCTCTCTTGAGCATTATTATTAAAGATCGTATCTTTTAACTGTGGACTAGCCAACTGCTCAATTAAATGGACTATTTCAGCATGAACCCGTCGCGATCGCTCGATCAAGGCTTCAATGTTTGCCAGCAGTTCCTTCATTTCAAACGGCTTAGTGAGATAGTTATCTGCGCCAATAGTATGACCCTGAACGCGATCGTTAAGTTCATTCTTCGCTGAGAGAAAAATAAAGGGAATGAGCTTTCCTGATGGCTGCGATCGCAGTTGACGACAAAATTCAAACCCATCCATTTCAGGCATGGAAACATCGGAGACAATAATATCTGGTACATCTTGACTAAACCGAGCCAAAGCATCCTTGCCAGAACCAACAGAAATGACCTGATAGCCTCTCTGTTCTAAAGAATTGTGCAAAATTCTGCGCAAGGTTAAATCATCGTCTACTATCAGTATTTTTTTCATTTCGTCTGCTTAAAGTAACTAAATTCAAATCTTTGCTGCTTTTTATTTTTATTTATATTTATTATTCTGCCATCAGTCATAGCAAGAAGATAATTGAACATCTTGCTTAAGATTTAAATTTAAGTTTTGTCTGAGCAAATTTAGGATGAATTATTCTGTTACTGTCAATTCAAGGCTACTTAATTGTACTGTAGCTATATTCAGTTTGTTTTTGACTAGAGTTTTATGTACGAGAAACTTACCCCGCCAACTATCGGTTCCAAAATCACCTTTAAGGATGGCAAGCCTGTTGTTCCCGATGAGCCGATTATTCCTTTTATTCGTGGCGATGGGACTGGGGTTGATATTTGGCCTGCTACAGAAATGGTAATTAATGCTGCGGTAGCCGCTGCTTATGGTGGACAGCGTAAAATTAACTGGTTTAAAGTATATGCAGGAGATGAAGCCTGTGAGCTGTACGGCACTTATCAATACCTACCTCAAGATACCCTAGACGCGATTAAAGAATATGGCATAGCTATCAAAGGGCCTTTAACTACCCCTGTAGGTGGGGGAATTCGCTCTCTAAATGTGGCTTTACGTCAAATGTTTCAGCTTTATGCTTGTGTGCGTCCCTGTCGCTATTATCAAGGCACGCCTTCTCCCCATAAGTATCCTGAAAAACTAGAAGTGATTGTCTATCGCGAGAATACAGAAGACATTTACTTAGGAATTGAATGGAAACAAGGAGACGAAATTGGCAAGAAGCTGATTGACCTTCTAAATCAGGAGCTAATCCCCAGCACTCCCGAACATGGTACAAAACAAATTCCT
Organism: Pleurocapsa minor HA4230-MV1; assembly: GCA_019359095.1. Lineage (NCBI taxonomy): Bacteria > Bacillati > Cyanobacteriota > Cyanophyceae > Pleurocapsales > Pleurocapsaceae > Pleurocapsa > Pleurocapsa minor. The sequence goes on from JAHHHZ010000024.1 coordinate 9,551, forward strand.
CTAGATGCGGGAATCGGCATTAAACCCATTAGTAAAACTGCTTCTCAGCGTTTAGTTAGAAAAGCCATTCAACATGCATTAACTTTAGTGCCAGAAAAACAGCAGGTAACATTAGTTCATAAAGGCAACATTATGAAATATACCGAAGGTGCTTTTCGCGATTGGGGTTATGAACTGGTAAAAAGCGAATTTCGTGCTGAGTGCATCATTGAACGAGAATCTTGGATTTTAAGTAACAAAGAGGCTAATGCTCAACTGACGACGGAAGATAACGCTCGTCAAATAGATCCTGGATATGATGCTTTAACTGCCGAAAAACAAGCCCAAATTTGCCAAGAGGTAGAAGCTGTTTTAGCTGAGATTTGGGATACTCATGGTAAGGGCCAATGGAAAAATAAGGTGATGGTTAACGATCGCATTGCCGATAGCATCTTTCAGCAAATTCAAACCCGCCCTGACGAGTATTCGATCTTGGCAACGATGAATCTTAATGGGGACTATCTTTCTGATGCAGCAGCAGCAATCGTCGGTGGCTTAGGGATGAGTCCTGGGGCAAATATTGGTGACACCTGTGCTATTTTTGAAGCTACCCACGGCACAGCACCCAAACATGCAGGACTAGATCGGATTAATCCTGGTTCGGTTATTCTTTCAGGAGTCATGATGCTGGAGTTTATGGGTTGGCAAGAAGCTGCGGATCTGATCCAAACTGGCTTAGCTAAGGCGATCGCCAATCGAGAAGTAACTTATGATCTCGCGCGGTTAATGTCTCCTGCGGTAGATCCTCCTTTAAAATGTTCCGAGTTTGCTCAAGCAATTATCCAACACTTTGCTTAAGTCTAATTAATTCAATCCATCGCCCTCTCTCGCGGTCAAAGCAAAATCATAGTTTGTGGTTTTTGCTGCGATCGCCTTAATAGTTTAGATGTATAAGCTACTTCACGATAACTTTAGGATACATGCAGTATTATGTTTCTAAGCAAAAATAAGTTGTTTAAAATAAATTATTGTTACAAATCTTTTCCCTCGATCAAAATACCTGAGATTGTGGCACTAATAAACTCATGAGTACAAATCTTCTCGAAGTAAATAATGTCCATGCGGGATACGTCAAAGATCTCAATATTTTGCAAGGCATAAATTTTCGGATTGCTCCTGGAGAATTAGTTGCTGTTATTGGCCCTAACGGAGCAGGTAAATCTACTTTAGCCAAAGCTATTTTTGGTTTGCTGACTCCACAACAGGGAGAAATTATCTTCAAAGGCAAAAATATTGTGGGACTTAAATCAGACAAAATTGTCAAACAGGGAATGTGCTATGTACCCCAAATTACCAATGTTTTTGCTTCATTATCCATAGAAGAAAACCTGGAAATGGGAGCTTTTATTCGTAGTGGCTCACTCGATTCTCTTAAGCAAAAAATTTATACCATGTTTCCTAGATTAGGTTCTCGTCGTCGTCAAAAGGCGGGAACTTTATCGGGAGGAGAACGGCAGATGTTAGCCATGGGCAAAGCATTGATGCTAGAACCTGACTTACTGTTACTTGACGAACCTTCTGCTGCTTTATCTCCGCTCTTAGTTAACTCAGTTTTAGAACAAGTAAAAGCAATTAACCAAACAGGGACGGCAATTGTTTTAGTAGAACAAAATGCTAAGAAAGCTTTGGCAATGGCAGATCGCGCTTACGTACTAGAAAATGGTTGCGATCGCTTTGAAGGCAAAGGTATCGACCTGTTAAATGATCCCAAGGTAGGCTCACTATATCTGGGTGCAGCTTTTAAGTCCGACTAATAGCTATTGACTGAGAGCTTTGATCATCATTGAGTTTAGCGTCAGATTAATTTAAAATGATCTAGAGTGGCGCAATGAAAGTTTATATATTTTTATATCGTTGCTGAAAAACGGCAGATACTTCCCAGGTATTATAGGTAATGGCTTACGGGACGTGCCAAAACTTTTTATAGATTTGATTTAGTTAAACTTTAGGAGAAAAAATGGATTTTGTAACCAACATTTTTAGTGCTATTGGCGGTATTAACTTTACCGTAATTTTTCAACTACTATGTCTGGCTTTGATTGTAATTTCAGGCCCAGTAGTAATATTTTTGCTAGCTTTACGTGGTGGCGATCTCTAAAGAAATTTTTATAATATTTGATCTTGTTTGTCATGCTGCTCTTTTGGCTTTACCAGAGAGCAGTTTTGCTCATGGCTGTTCCAGAACAATTTCAATTTAAGATTGAATGGACGATCGAGCAAAATTAGCCCAAGCTGAAATTGCCGCTTTAAGAGTAGCTTATGAGCAGGCGATATACGAAGTTTATGATGGTCAAGAAACTATCCAGATCAATATTGGTCAAAATTGTCCGCCATTAGACTCCTTGATTGCTCAAAGCGATCGCTTTACTTGGGCATTAATTACCGCTGCCAATCCCTATTCACAGCCTCTCTCAGCGCGAGAAAATCAGCGACGCGATCAGAGATTAAGCAAATATCTAAAAGGGTTACAATTGCCTTTAATTCCCGCTATGGGTAAAGATCCAACTGGGGTCTGGACTCCAGAACCAAGCTGGTTAATTTTAGGTATTACTCGCCCCCAGGCAATCGCTATCGGTCAAAAATTTGAGCAGAATGCCATTGTTTATGGCGAGTTGAACCAAGCAGCCGAGCTTCAATGGCTCTAAATTAACCTCAGTTCGGGTTAAGAACATTAATCGGTGGGCTAGCCCTTCGGGTTCGGCATTCGCTCTTTGCTGGAAACCAACAAGTCCTAAAGGATTAGCCCTAAAGGATTAGGAGCTTCGCTCCGTCCGCCTGGAGGCGCGTCACCGCGATGCCTCACTATAAGCTTTTTAGATATTTTCTATTTTCGATGAAATTCTACCCTGAAGGAATAGCAAAAAAAGTTCGGCAACTTAACCATCTAGTTGATCGTCAAAAGAAACATTACTATCAACCACTATTAATATCATAAGTTTGTTACATACCTGATATGTTTCAGCAATTATCTAGCTTTTTGCAGCGTTATTATCATCATTTTGTCTACGGATTTGTGGCTTTGATCCTTAGCGTTAGTATTAGCCTGCTTAATGTGCAACCTAGTTTCGGTGTTTCTTGGCTTGATTTGATTATTCGTGGGGTTCAAGTTGTCCAGATCTCCAATATTTCCAAGACTCAAGAAGTAGAGTTAGGCACATCGATTAATCAAGAGTTAATTAACTCTGGTCAAGCAAAAATATACCGTAATCAATCAATTAACGATTACATCAATCAGATTGGTCAGCGACTAGCAAAAACTAGTCAGCGGTCAGATATACCTTACACTTTTCAAATAGTTGATGATAATGGCATTAATGCTTTTGCCACCATGGGTGGGTATGTCTACGTTAATAAAGGATTAATTGCAGCAGCAGATAATGAGGCAGAATTGGCTAGTGTAATTGGACATGAAATTGGACATATTGCAGCTCGTCACGGTATCGAACACATGCGTGATAGTGCTGTAGCACAAGGATTACTCTCCGCAGCAGGTTTAGACCGCAGTGATGCTGTACAAATTGGCGTAGAACTCGCTGTTAGTCGTCCTAATGGTCGCTCTGATGAATTAGAAGCCGATCGCTTTGGTTTAAATAACATGATCAAAGCAAACTATGCTCCTGCTGGTATCTTGGGCTTTATGCAAAAATTATTACAAGCAGGTGGCTCTACTCCTAGTTTTTTAAGTACTCATCCCGCTACTTCGGAACGGATTAAAATCTTGCAAGAGCAAATTAATCCTCAAACTGCCAATGTAGGAGATGGTTTAGATAGTCGAGCTTATAAAAGTCGCATCAGTTCTTTATAAATCAACAATTTGATGGATGCATGGTTAAAGCTCTTACGCCAACATAAAGCGATCGCTATAATTCGCTGTGATGATTTTAACTTAGCTTACAAAATGGCTCAGGCTGTAGCAGCAGCGGGAATGAACCTAATTGAAATTACTTGGAATAGCGATCGCCCTGCACAGTTAATTGCTCGACTAAGAAAGGATTTACCCCACTGCACGATTGGCACAGGAACTATTCTAGATGTTAACCAGTTAGCTACTGCTGTTGACGCGGGAGCGCAGTTTGCTTTCTCTCCTTGTTTTGATGCTCGACTGCTAGAAACTTGCTTATCTCGCTATGCAATTCCTTTTATACCTGGCGTATTTTCCCCTACAGAAGCTGTAAATGCTTGGCAACATGGCGCACAAGCGGTAAAAGTCTTTCCGATTAAATCTTTAGGTGGTGCGGAGTATGTAAAATGTCTGCAAGGACCTTTAGGTCATATTCCTTTGATTCCTACTGGTGGGGTTACTGTGGAAAATGCGGTCAAGATGATTGAAGCTGGAGCGATCGCTGTAGGTATTTCGAGTAATTTGTTTCCGACATCAGCGATCGCCAATCAACAATGGTCACAAATTACTGAGCGGACTAAAGTTATGCTCGATCAGTTACAAACAACTGAATTAAGTGAATCATAAATCTGTGCGCTCGCCACTGTAAATTAAAACTGTAAATTCCCACCTCAAGATTTAATCAAAGCGACATCGATGCGAGATTTTTTTGGTTGAGTAATTTCGGCTTTAATATCGGGGCCAAAAAACTTTTCAATTTGCTCATGTCTTTCCTGCCAATCTTCCAGGGAGAAAAAGGGTGAATAATATTCCATCAGCAGAGTATAAGCACCTTCTCTAGATTGCTCCTGAATACCTGACAAGATCGGTCTTTCTTCATCTGTAGGGCTAAGACCAAACTTGGCTAAACAATCGTCTAGATGAGCCTCTTGTCCATAACGAAAACGAGTTACATCTTTACGCAGTTGCTCTTGAGTTGGGGTTGCTTGCGATCGCAATTCTTTCACTTCAGGAGTAGTTGGTTGCGTATAGGGTACTGGCTTTAATTCTGATGCCTTAAGAGCTAAACCTCCCAATAAAAGGGGAATGCCATAAAAGAACCCTGCTAAATTCAGAGTATTCATCCCCACTGCATAAGCATAAAAGCCAACGATGGTTAAAATTCCTCCTACGGTTAAACCAACAGCAGCTAATGGTATTTTTCGCAACATATTTAAAAAATTGTTTATATTTATCGATATTGTCTATTCTAGAGCTAATGGATACTTGAAAAAAATAAAATTATCAGATTATGGACAAAGCAGATATTAAAGCCCGAATCGCTCAAATGAACTCAAAACGCGATTCTTTAGTGGAACTTTTGGAAAGACCAAACTTGGGAACATTAAGAATCGATGTCGATCAAGCTTTAGAAGAACTAGATGAATTGATTGAAGAATTTAATGAAACTTTTCCCGAAGAAAAGGTTTAATCTGTTTTAGTGGCGGTAGAGTTAACTATCGATTAATGTCAATGGAAATTTATCAAGCAACTATAGAACAATTAGATCATGTTGCTTTTCTCTTCAATCAATATCGTATCTTCTACCGCCAAGCAGGAGATTTAGAGTCCGCCCAAAAATTTATTCGACAACGTTTACAGCAGCAGGATGCAGTTATCTTGCTAGCGATGGAAAATGAGCAACCTGTTGGCTATACTCAGCTATTTCCTTCTTGGTCTTCTATCTCGATGCAGCGAGTCTGGATTCTCAATGATTTGTTTGTGCTGAGTGAAAAGAGAAATCAGGGCATCGCTAAAGCTTTAATGAACAAGGCTAAAGATCATGCTACATCAACCAATGCGGTACGGATGATCTTGGCAACGGAAGCAACCAACAAAATAGGTCAAAATCTTTACGAATCCATGGGTTATCGCCAGTTTGATGATTTTTATCACTATGTACTGTCGATTGACCCTTAGTTTTCTGCTCAATTGCTGTATATTTGGGCAAATAGTCACTAAACTATTAGAGGAAAACTAATCAAACTTGGATATTACAACCTACAAAGTGCCAATTTTTGCTAACTTCAGACTTAAGAAATGAATAACTATTGGCACAGTGAAATACTTTTTTCTGAGTGATGGCTGGACTTACGATCGGGTTTGGGAATTTGGCGGATTGTGGGATCAAGTTGATTGGGGACGCAAACCCGAAATTAAACCTCTTAATTGTGGAATCTTGCAGCAGCAAGAGATTCTCTGGCTTTATGCAGTGGAAGATGAGGTGATCATGGTCGAAGTAAAGCCCAAACAAGACCTTCAGGGATCTAACATTGGACAGGTAGTACTTAAAAGATTAATTAGCGCCGAACAGGTAATTGAAATCTTGCACCAGGCTGAATCAGTTTTTAATGCCACAACGGGCAGTATAGCTACTCAATCATAAATAAAGAATGGTAATCTTGTAACAAAATTTAACTTTTGTCGATAACATGAGATAAATCTTGCAATAGTTTCTAACAATAGTTACACTTCTTTAAATAGCAGTAATTTCCAGGAACTCCTGAATTAGCAATTAGCCCAATTTTTACAACCACTACTAGTAGATTTTCTGTAGAAAGGTACTGATTGTGGCGAACATACAAATTACAAAATAAGAGTCAACTTTAGCATTACTATCTTAGTTAGTGATGTTGACCAATATTATTTGGTCTTACTAAACAAATTATTTAATCAATAGGAGGGGCGTAGTCTATGGGACTACCTTGGTATCGAGTTCATACAGTCGTCCTGAATGATCCAGGCAGACTAATATCAGTCCACTTAATGCACACTGCTTTAGTAGCAGGTTGGGCAGGTTCAATGGCTTTATTTGAGCTAGCAACCTTTGACCCTAGCGATGCTGTCTTAAATCCCATGTGGCGACAAGGTATGTTTGTACTGCCTTTCATGGCCCGTTTGGGTGTTGACACCTCTTGGGGTGGTTGGAGTGTGACTGGTGAAACTGGTGCAAGTGCTGGTTTTTGGTCGTTTGAAGGTGTAGCGATCGCTCACATCGTGCTTTCTGGCTTACTGTTCTTAGCAGCAGTATGGCATTGGGTATATTGGGATTTAGAATTATTTGTCGATCCTCGTACTGGTCAGCCAGCTTTGGATTTACCAAAAATGTTTGGGATTCATTTATTCTTATCTGGTCTACTTTGTTTCGGTTTTGGAGCCTTCCACCTTACAGGCCTATGGGGCCCTGGAATGTGGGTTTCAGATGCCTATGGCGTGACGGGTCATGTCCAAGGTGTTGCGCCAGAATGGGGCCCAGCAGGGTTTAATCCCTTTAATCCTGGCGGTGTTGTAGCTCACCATATTGCTGCTGGTGTAGTTGGTATTATTGCTGGTTTATTCCACCTCAGTGTCCGTCCTCCAGAAAGACTATACAAAGCGTTGAGAATGGGGAACATCGAAACTGTTCTCTCTAGCAGTATTGCTGCGGTTTTCTTTGCTGCTTTTGTCGTTACAGGAACTATGTGGTACGGTAATGCTACAACTCCTGTAGAATTATTCGGGCCTACTCGTTACCAATGGGATCAGGGTTATTTCCAACAAGAAATCCAGCGTCGTGTAGAAACTGCTATGGACGATGGTTTAACTCGTTCCGAAGCTTGGTCGACAATCCCTGAAAAACTAGCCTTTTATGACTATGTAGGTAACAGTCCCGCCAAAGGTGGTTTGTTCCGTACAGGCTCAATGGATAGCGGTGATGGTATTGCTCAAGAATGGTTGGGACACGCAGTATTTACTGATGCTGAAGGTCGTGAATTAAATGTCCGTCGGATGCCTAACTTCTTTGAGACTTTCCCTGTTATTTTGACTGATGCTGATGGCGTCGTTCGCGCCGATATTCCTTTCCGTCGTGCAGAATCTAAACTCAGTGTTGAACAAAGCGGTGTAAAAGTTGCCTTTTATGGTGGTGCATTGGACGGTCAAACCTTTGATGATCCTGCTACTGTTAAAAAATATGCTCGTAAAGCTCAGTTAGGAGAAGCGTTCGATTTTGACACTGAAACTTTAAATTCTGATGGTGTATTCCGCACTAGTCCTCGTGGTTGGTTTACCTTTGGTCATGCTGTGTTTGCACTCTTCTTTTTCTTTGGTCATATTTGGCATGGTTCTCGTACACTGTACCGAGACGTATTTGCTGGAGTTGACCCCGACCTAGAAGAAGAACAGGTAGAGTGGGGCTTCTATCAGAAAGTGGGTGATAAATCTACTCGTGCTACAAAAGGAGCATAATAGAGGTTAGCTAGCTGTTTTAAAGCTGAAAATTTCAGGGAAGACAAATTATTTATTTGATCCCCTTCCCTGAAATCATTTAGACAAAGTAGCTGAAACAACTTCAGTTATTTTATTGGTAAAATATTAAGTAAGATACTTTAGGAATTTTAATCATGGAAGCTGTTGCATACATTTTAGTTTTAGCTATGGCAATTTCGGTTCTTTTCTTTGCGATCGCTTTTCGCGAACCACCCCGCATTGAAAAATAAGCTGGCGCAAAACGTTAAGTATTATTAAGAACTCTCCACTTCTGGGTCTTTTTTAATTATGGTCTGTTGCAAGACAAACTATGATGTTAAAAATGGCTCAGATTTGTTGTTTATAAACACAATTTATTGTCAACAAGCATAATACTTAAAAAAATCAATGCACTGCCCCAATTGCCAACATACAGAGAGTAGAGTACTAGAATCTCGTTCTACGGAAAGTGGGCAAAGTATTCGTCGCCGCCGAGAATGTTTAAATTGTAAACAGCGTTTTACAACTTACGAGAGAATCGAACTAATTCCCATTACCGTGATTAAAAGAGATGGTAGTAGAGAACCTTTTGATCGAGGGAAGTTGCTACGTGGAGTCTTAAGAGCTTGTGAAAAAACTCAAGTTTCTTATCAAAAAGCGGAAGTAATCATTGATAATATCGAAGCTAAACTCCATCAAAATCCAGGCAAAGAATTTTGCAGTAGCGAAATTGGGGAATTAGTTTTGCATAATTTACGCTACGAAAACGAAGTAGCCTATATCCGTTTTGCCTCTGTTTATCGAAAATTTCAGGGAATCAAAGATTTCGTCGAAACTTTAAATCATTTGCAAAATGAAAATGCTCAAGATTCTCATTTTCAAACCTGGAATAATTCTCAAAGTCCAGGTTCGTCTACAGCAACTGCTAACTGTATTTCTCAATAGATGATTAAAGTATTGATACCTATACGCAAGTTAAAAAAAAATTTTTACGGTCAGCGCGATAAAAAGTTACAATGGTATAATGCTATCTTGCCATCAACACAGAAGCGTTCCAGTAGCAGAGTGCTTGGTCAAGATGTTTTATGACATCTGACTTATTCTTAGTTGCTCGAATATCTATCTAATGTAGGTGTAGACTGCACGATAAATAGGTGAGTGTACATTAAGCAGGAGGCTCATCCCATCAAAAAAGCAAGGAAACAACACAAGGACATCTAATCCATATGGTCAATCAGCAAGCAAATAGTACTAAAGATATTGGTTTTACTCACGAAGATTTCGCTGCACTCCTAGACAAATACGATTATCACTTCAGTCCAGGGGATATAGTTGCAGGAACAGTTTTCAGTATGGAACCAAGAGGAGCTTTGATTGACATTGGTGCCAAAACTGCTGCTTATATCCCAATTCAGGAGATGTCGATTAATCGAGTCGATAACCCCACTGAAGTCCTTCAGGCGGATGAAACTAGAGAATTTTTCATTTTAACTGATGAAAACGAAGATGGGCAGTTAACCCTGTCAATTAGACGCATTGAGTACATGCGCGCTTGGGAGAGAGTTAGACAGCTACAGCAAGAGGATGCTACTGTTCGTTCCAACGTTTTTGCTACTAACCGTGGTGGTGCTTTAGTCAGAATTGAAGGATTAAGAGGATTTATTCCTGGTTCGCATATCAGCGCTAGAGAAGCAAAAGAAGATTTAGTCGGGGAAGATTTACCGCTCAAATTCCTAGAAGTTGACGAAGAGCGGAATCGACTAGTTTTAAGTCATCGTCGTGCCTTAGTAGAGCGCAAGATGAACGGTTTAGAAGTCGGTCAAGTAGTCAGAGGTTCTGTACGCGGTATCAAGCCTTACGGTGCGTTTATTGACATTGGTGGAGTTAGTGGACTCCTCCATATTTCTGAAATATCTCACGATCATATCGATACACCTCATAGTGTATTTGGCGTAAATGACGAATTGAAAGTAATGATTATCGACCTAGATGCAGAAAGAGGTCGGATTTCACTTTCTACGAAGCAGCTAGAGCCAGAACCAGGTGATATGCTCAAAAACAGAGATATAGTATTTGAGAAAGCTGAAGAGATGGCGGAAAAATATCGTCAAAAACTGTTAGCCGAAGCTGAAGGTATTACTTTAGAAGAAATAGACGAAGAAGCAGTAACCGCAGAGGAAGCAGTAGAGGCTGAAGAAACTGTAGCAGCAGAGGAAGCAGTAGAAGAACCTGCCGAAGAACTTACTGATGAAACAGACGAACCCATAGCTGAAGATCCATCAGAAGAAATGGTAGGAGCAGCATCGGAAGAATAGAGTTCAGTTATTAGTTAAACGACATTTTGTTGATAATGCTATAGAGGGGGTTTAACTCTCTCTATTTTTTTTGTTTAATTACTTAATTGGAGAAAAACTTTGTCCATCGCGATGCCTTCGGCTAGTTTCACAATCGCCTGTGAAGATATGAGATTTGATAATATAACGGCCGTTATCTTTGATAAAGACGGCACTTTAGAAAATTCTGGAGCATATTGGCGCTTAGTTGGCTCTGAACGAGCGCGTTTAATCGACGCTCAAATACCAGGGGTAGGTGAGCCTCTAATGATGGCGTTTGGGATTGTAGATGATATCTTAGACCCTCAAGGCTTAATGGCAGTAGGCAGTTACGACGAGAATGAAATTGCAGCTGCTGCTTATATTGCCGAAACTGGTAGAAGTTGGTGTGAATCGAGAAAAATTGCCCAGGCTGCTTTTAATGAGGTGGCTGAGTCAAAATACCTAATTAAAACAGCTAAATTAGCTCCTTTATATAATGATGTCAGAGAAACACTACAATCGCTGACCAGCAAAGGATTAAAAATCGGTATTCTATCTGCTGACTCAACTAGTGCGGTAGAAAACTTTGTCAGCAATCACCAACTACATAGTTATATTCAACTTTGTCTAGGGGCAAACAAAGAAATAACTAAGCCAGACCCCAGGCTTTTTCGGCAAGCTTGTGAGGCTTTAAAAGTCAATCCAGAGCAAACCTTGATGATCGGAGATGCTTCGGTCGATATGATGATGGCAAAAGGCGCAAAAGCCGCGGGCGCAATTGGGATCTGTCGTCATCAAAATTTGCGAATAGATTTAGCAGACATCCAAATTGACACGTTAAACAAAATTCAAGCTTTGTAATTCTTAAAATAACCTGTATTATGTTCAGGGTAAGCGCAAGAATTAATAAACTGAGAGAGTTTTTAGTATTATTAACAATAATTCTCGTAATACTGGGGATTGAGGCTCAGTATTACCATAATTCAGCCTACATAGCATGTTTTGACTCAATTTTTCTGGCGCTTACCCTGGTATTATGTTGCTTAACGATTATAATGCTTGGTTTGTATTGATCGCTTCGTTTGACAAAGTTTCTTAGAGGATTGAAAAAAATTGTCTAGTAATTATTTATTCACTTCCGAATCAGTTACAGAAGGACATCCAGATAAAATCTGTGACCAAATCTCTGACGCTATTCTAGATGCTATCTTAGCTCAGGATCCGTCCAGTCGCGTGGCAGCCGAAGTGGTTGTGAACACTGGTTTAGTTTTGGTTACAGGAGAGATTACAACCAAAGCTCAAATCAATTATGTAGATTTAGTTAGAAGCAAGATTGCTGAAATTGGCTACACTCACGCCGAAAATGGCTTTTGTGCTAATAGCTGCTCCGTATTGGTTGCGCTTGATGAGCAGTCTCCCGATATTTCGCAAGGTGTCACTTCTGCCCAAGAACAAAGAGAAGAACTTAGTGACAGTGAGCTTGACCAAATTGGTGCTGGCGACCAAGGGTTAATGTTTGGTTATGCCTGTAACGAAACTCCAGAGTTGATGCCGATGCCTATTAGTCTGGCACATCGTATTTCTCGTCGCTTGGCCGAAGTACGTAAGCAAGGAGATTTAACCTATTTACGTCCTGACGGTAAGACTCAGGTTTCAGTTCAGTATGAAGATGGCAAGCCAGTAGGAATTGATACTATTTTAGTCTCAACGCAACATACAGAGACTATTGGTAATTTGTCTGATAATACTGCTATTCAAAAAAAGATTAAAGACGATCTTTGGTCGGCGGTAGTTCAACCTGTGTTTACCAATCTTGATTTAAAGCCCAACGACCATACTCGTTTTCTAGTCAATCCTACAGGTAAATTTGTTGTCGGTGGCCCTCAAGGGGATTCTGGATTAACTGGACGTAAAATTATTGTTGATACCTACGGTGGCTATTCTCGCCATGGTGGCGGTGCTTTTTCGGGCAAAGACCCCACAAAAGTCGATCGCAGTGCTTCTTATGCTTGTCGTTATGTTGCTAGCAATATTGTGGCAGCAGGTTTAGCCGATAAATGCGAAGTACAGGTAAGTTATGCGATCGGTGTTGCTCGTCCTGTTAGTATCTTTATTGAGACTTTTGGTACAGCTAAGATTGCTGAGGACAGTTTATTAGAGTTAGTTAAACAGCATTTTGAGTTGCGCCCTGCTGGTATTATCCAAACTCTTAATTTACGCAATTTACCCCAAGAAAGAGGTGGGCGTTTTTATCAAGACGTAGCTGCCTATGGCCATTTTGGTCGCACAGATTTAGATTTATCTTGGGAAAAAACAGATAAAGTAGCGCTTTTGAAAGATTTTGCGCTATCTAAAAGTGCAGGTTAATAATTGCTGTTTCGTCGCTAGAAAATAGCTGGATATTTGGTCGAGAAATTGAGAAATTTAATCATCTCGAATTTCTTAGAGAGAATATCTGAAAAACTATTTTCTAGCGATTTTTTTAGTTTTTTTGTCCACTGATACTTAAGTTAAGGTCAGGGGTTTTAAGTTTTTGAAGCTAGCTGGTTAGGCTTTTTTAGCATGATGTTTTGCCCATGCTTCGATGGAAACGGGTACAATTGGCTCAATTAACTCGACGATCGCACTTGCATAAGCCCCAATCTCGGTTTGCGCCCCCGCGCCTAGCCGTAAGCTAATAAAGTTAAGCAATGCCTGTAAAGAAACTGTCCAAACCCAGGAAGTATATACAGAAGGAGCTAGAACACCTCTAGCCTGTTCTCTCCCAACCCCTAGTTCTAGTAGTTGACTATAGGCTTGATAGCTATTTTCACATTGCTGTTGATAAATGGCGATCGCTTTATGATTTAATTCTGCATCCAAACTACCTACAGTTGCCTGTTTATTATTTTTGGACTGTTGCCTAAAGGTAGGAGGAATATAAAACTCGTTGCTGTCATCAATAGCTACATAGCGAAAACTTTTCTCATTCCAGCCTAGTTGTTCTTCGTTGTGGTTGCTGGCTATAACATGTTTCCACCACTGTCTACAGATATAAAGGGGTGCTTTTACCTTGAACTTAAATACCACTCCGCGAAATGGTGAAGTATGTTCATGTTTAATTAAATAACTTATCAACCTAAGATCTTTTTCGTCTAACTCAGCAGAACTTTTGTCAAACGACGCTCTAGCATCATTAACTATGCTTAAATCACTACCCATTGAATCGATTAATTCAATTCTACTTTTGCCATCGTTTAAAGGATCTTTGTCGCCCATTTTTTTTGCTTTTGATGTTGATATTTGTGCCGAATAAACTATCTGCTTAAACCTTGGGTAAGGTAACGCCCGATCCTTGATGCTGATATTTACCACCGCGATCGGCATAGGTAGTGTCACAAGCTTCTCCTTCAAAGAATAATAGCTGCACTACTCCTTCATTAGCGTAAATTTTTACATCAGCACTCGAAGCATTACTAAATTCTAAAGTAATACTCTCTCCCTGCCAGGAAGCTTCTAGGGGAGTTGTATTGGCAATTACACCTACGCGAGCATAAGTTGATTTTCCTAAGCAAATAGCAGTAACGTTGGCTGGCATTTTGATACTTTCTAAAGATGCCCCTAAGCCATAACTATTGGCGGGAATAATAAAGTATGATGAGCCATCTTCATCGCTGTGTAACTCAGCTTGTTCTAAGTTTTTCGGGTTAAACTTTTTGGGATCGATGACAGTGCCAGGAATATGTTTGAAAATTCTAAAATCGTGAGGAGACAAGCGAATATCATAGCCATAAGAACTCAGACCCCAGCTAATGGTAGGTATTGATTGCTTTGCACCTAATACAGCTTTTCTAACTGATTTTTCTTCAAAAGGTACAATCATACCTTGTTGTGCCTGTTCGACAATCCATTTATCGTTTTTTAACATAGGTATAATCTTTGGTGCTTTGTAGGTGAATAAAATTAGCAGCCAAACCCTTGAAATTATACTAATTAACGTGAGTTCTATTTACGTTAATTTAACGGTAAGCACGGGGCTTACGCCCCAAGCGCGAAGCGCGCTTGCCCCGAAGGGGCTGTAGCTATAAGCCATAAGCTTTTTGAATTTATTTTTTTCTTTGGCGATCGCTCCTCTTTTTTTAAAAGAGGTAACTGCTCATTGCCCACTGTTAAACGTTTACTAAAAAAAGTTGGGTTTTCTCGACCAATAAGTTCGGGCAGAAATCGCTACCAAATAGGGCATAAAACCACACTTCCAGTCAGTATTAAAATTGCCTAAGATGATATCAATTCGAGAAAAGAACAGATACAAATAAAACTTACGGAGACAATAATATGGCGATCGTTCGTTATAATCCCTGGTCAGAAATGAACTCTTTACAACGTCAACTAAATAGAATGTTTGATGATGTTTTAACTCCAGCTACTTTAGCTGATTTTGGTAACTTCTCTAAAGTTCCCGCAGCCGAACTTACTGAAAACGAAGATAATTTGGTTCTTAAGCTAGAAGTTCCTGGAATGCAGCCTGCCGATCTAAATATTGAAGCAACAGCAAAGAGCATCTCTATTTCAGGAGAGCGTAAATCTGAAACTCAAGCTGAAGACTCAGGTAAAACTCGTACTGAATTCCGCTATGGTAGTTTTGAAAGAGTAATTCCTTTACCAGTAAGAATCCAAAATACTGAAGTGAAAGCTGAGTATAAAAATGGTATTTTGCACCTGACTTTACCTAAAGCCGAAGCAGAAAAAAATAAGGTGGTTAAAGTTAATTTGTTAGATCAAGTTGATGCCCAATAACTTGGCGATCGCCTTGATTGGGATTAAATAATTAAGTGAGCTAGATATTACCAGTCATAGATAATATGGCTGGTTTTTTTTGGGTAAAAATAATTACTGATTACTGATTATTAAATTTACCAACTGCGATCGCGATCGATCTCTAATCTTTCGGTAACGGATATACCCATGAATTTGGCACTGCTCAAGGTGGGAAAGGAAGTATCACAGGTATAAATTCGACCCCTAGCATTCACTACACTAAAATGATAAGTTCGGTCATTACAATAATAAACTGCCAAAATACATTCATTAACTCCAATTAAGGCAGAAATCTTGATTCCCATAATTTTTAATTGTGATTAATATGTGATAAATATTATTTGAATTATTAGCCAAATGCATTATAGCCGTACAAAATTAGATTAGGAAAATTAGGGTGATCGGCTAGGAAATAGAAAATAAAAAATAGTATTTCAAAGATGTCCTAACGTTGTTATGTAGGGCTATAAATAATTCTTGGCAGCAAAAATTTTCTGCTGATTCACACTCCTCTTGATCTGAGCTTGAGAACTGCTTGATTAAACAATTTATATTAAGTATTTACATCACTAGGTTTATCTAGATTAAAATACGTATCTTATTTTTAAAACCGTATTTCTACGGAATTAAAGCGATCGCTTGCCTCCTATTTAACTGTCGCGCCATGACTACGAGGATCGGTAGTGTCGTCGGTAACGCTAACTTTTGCTTCGACTGGAGAAATTTGCCCTTTCTGATTGGCATAGGGGATGGAATTATTAGCGATCAGAGCATCCAAATCAGCTTCCAAAATTCCTTTGGGTTGTTCACCAATGGCTTCGGCGATCGCTTCTCCTTGAGCATTCATAAACAGAAAATGAGGAATGCCATCAACTCGGTAACGCAACATTTCTGGTAGCCATTTAGTATTATCAACGTTGAGCATGACAAAATTAACGCGATCGCCATAGCTTTCTTTGATCTGTGCTAAATCTCCCGCCATCGCCTGACAACTAGTACACCAGTCGGCATAGAATTCCGTAAGGGTAGGCTTACTATTATTTAAAGCCACGTTTAACGGAGTAGATTGTTTAGCCTGAGATTCTAAGGATGTGCCATTAGTTTCGGTTTTTGCACCTAAGAACAAAGCGATGCTCAAGACAACTGCGGCGATCGCAATTACAATATTTCTGACAGAATTATTAGTGGATGATTTTAGTTGTTGCTCGCTCATTTAGTAAACTGATAGATAGAGGTATTAATATATTTGCGCTTCTTATTCTATCTATAATCCATGATTCCCCATGAAAAAAAGGGTGACCATAACCTTTCCTCGAACAGCAATTCGTATTCCTCTAACCTACCGTCTGGCAAAAGATTTTAATATTGCCAGTAACATCATTCGCGCTCAAGTTGCGCCAAACCAAATTGGCAAACTGGTAGTGGAGTTACAGGGAGACATCGATCAGATTGATGCAGCGATCGAATGGATGAGAATGAATGATTTTCAGGTATATTCCGCTAGTGGCGAGATTGCCGTGGATGAAAAAATTTGTGTAGACTGCGGTTTGTGTACGGGAGTATGTCCCACCCAGGCTTTAGTATTAAACCCAGAAACCTTTAGACTGGATTTTAAGCGATCGCGCTGTATTGTCTGTGAGCAGTGTATTCCAACTTGTCCCGTTTCAGCTATTTCTACTAATCTTTAAGAGTTGTTTTTTTGGACAGTATTGGACAGGAGTTATTTACTTACCATCCAAAAAACCATAGCAAATCCACCCAAAATAACCACTAGCAAGCCGATTAAAATACCACGGTTAGCAAACTCAACATTACTAACTCGTTTGTCTAATTGGTCTGTTTTAGTGTCTAAGGCTTTGATATCACCTTTTAAATCAGCTTGACTTATTTCTATTTTATTTAGACGCTCATCTACTTTGTCAAATCTTTGTTCAATTTTTGATTCTAATTTATCTAACTTAGTATCTAGCTTTTCGTCTAATTTATCTAGCTTAGTATCTAACTTTTCGTCTAATTTATCTAGTTTAGAGTTTAAGTTATTTAATATACTGCCTAAGTCTTGTTCAATATTTATAGTCATTTTTTGATGAGATGAAGTGGCTTATTTTAAACTAAATTGTTAAATACTTTTTATTTATTAGTTTACTTCAAGAATCAGCCCTAAGCAGATACCTAGATGGTCATAAAAAATCCTAGTTATACCATTTCTTCTTGAGGTTGCACTTAATGTTTTAAGTTGAAATCTCGCGCCAAGGCGCAAAGACGCAAAGGGGTTAAATTTAATTTAGTGCATTGTTATAGAGAATTGGTATTAGTCTTACTTTGTGTAACTAATGCGATAAATATAATTGTTGCCATCTTCCGCTAGTAATAAACTACCATCGGGCATGACTTGCAAGCCAACAGGACGGGCAAAAGTTTCAGGAATATCAGGATTGACCAAAAACCCTGTGAGAAAATCTTCGTAGTAGCCAAGGGGTTGATGGTTTTTACCAAAGGGAACATAAACAATCTTATATCCTGTACCGCGATCGCGATTCCATGAGCCTCTAAAGGCTACAAATGCACCATTACGATACTGATCGGGAAATTGCTGCTGGTCATAGAACTGTACCCCTAAAGCTGCCGAATGTGCCTGAAACAATACATCTGGGGTAATGGTTTTAGCTGCTAGTTCTGGTTTTTCGCTTTTGTCTCCCTGTATCCGTCGTGGATCGAGTGATTTGGGAGACAGGTAGGCATAAGGCCAACCATAAAAGCCATTCTTTTTTACTTGGGTAAAGTAATCGGGTACTAAATCATCACCTAATAAATCTCGTTCGTTAACGGCAGCAAATAATTCGCCTGTAACGGGATGAAAATCTAAACCAACAGGATTACGTAAACCAGAAGCATAAGTAGATCGTGCTGAACCATCTAAATTCATTACTTGAATCGAAGCGCGGGGTAATTCTTCAGGTTCGACATTGGATTTAGAGCCAACGGAAACATAGAGTCGATCGCCATCTGGGGAGGTAACAATATTGCGCGTCCAGTGCTGATTATAGCCCCCTGGAGTTAGTTCCGTGATTTGTGTGCCTGTTCCCTCAAGTTCTAACTGTCCTGGCTGATAGTTAAAGCGCAACACTTCCCCTGTATTGGCTACATAAAAAGCATCTCCAGCAAAGGTAACGCCTAAAGGCTGATCGAGATTGTTATTGCGATCGCCAAATGTTTGTTTTATTTCAGCAACGCCATCGTTATTTTTATCCTGTAATAGAGTAATTTTATTTTGTTTGGACTGTACTGCTAAGACATCGCCGTCAGGAGTTACGGTCATCCAACGTACGTCAGGAAGATTATTAGCAAAGACATTAACCTTAAATCCAGCAGGAACTTGTAGTGTGGGTCGATTGGGTACAGGTATCACGTTAGGGGAATTACTAGCAGACTCGCTAGCATAAGGTTGGGGCAGATCTGCTAGGGTAATTTTAATCGGCGTTGGGGTTAAATTCTGAGTTTTAATCGTAGCTGTTGGTGTCTTGGCGACTGAATTACAGCTAGTTAAGAGCGCGATTAATCCTAAACCAATTAGCGTGAATTTTCTGGGAGCAATAAACATAATAAAATTCAACAATCAATTTTAGTGACAAGCCAGTTGAAGTACTTAGATACGTTATAATTCAATCTGTTTGTCATGTAGCAGCATCTTTTAAGCGATCGCAGTACAGGCAAATCAACTTAATCCCGATTAATCTAAATTTTAGTAGTAATGGCAGAAGATAATTCCTCAAATAAGCCCCAAGGTGGTTCTAATTTAGACGAAATTCGCGCTACCAGAATTGAAAAGGTGGCCCAGATGAAGGAATTGGGCTTGAACCCCTACGCTTATAAATGGGAATCAAGTCATCATGCTGCTGAGTTACAGGCAAAATATGTCGCTCTGGCTGCGGGAGAAGAGGTAGAAGACCAAGTGGCGATCGCTGGGAGAATTATGGCGCGCCGTGTTTTTGGTAAACTGGCGTTTTTCGAACTACAGGACGAGACGGGAAAAATCCAGCTTTACCTAGAGAAAAAAAGAATTAATCAAACTATGTCAGAAGACTTAGAGGGGGCATTTAATCACCTGAAAAGGCTTTCTGACACGGGGGATATTTTAGGTGTCAAAGGAACGGTTAAACGGACAGAAAAGGGTGAACTTTCGGTTTATGTCAGTGAGTTTCAAATTCTGACTAAATCTTTATTACCTTTACCTGATAAATGGCACGGTTTAACGGATACCGAAAAACGCTATCGTCAGCGTTATGTAGATTTAATTGTTAATCCCCAGGTAAGACAGACTTTCCGTATTCGCGCCAAAATTACCGCAGCGATTCGTCGTTATTTAGAAACTAGGGACTTTTTAGAAATTGAAACTCCCGTTTTACAAAGCGAAGCAGGTGGTGCGGAAGCTCGTCCCTTTATTACTTATCACAATACTTTGGAGATGGATCTCTATCTCCGTATCGCTACCGAGTTACACCTCAAAAGATTAATTGTTGGTGGGTTTGAGCGAGTGTTTGAACTAGGCAGAATCTTTCGTAATGAGGGAGTTTCAACCCGCCATAATCCTGAGTTTACTTCCATCGAGGTGTATCAAGCTTACGCCGACTATCACGACATGATGGCGTTGACGGAAACCATGATTAGCGATGTGGCGCAGTCAGTATTAGGTACAACTAAAGTTACCTACCAAGGAGAGGAAATAGATTTAACTCCTCCCTGGCGCAGAGTAACCATGCATGAAGTTGTTCAAGATGCCACAGGAGTAGACTTTGCTCAGTTTAGCGACTTCGACTTGGCGAGAACCGCAGCTAAAGATGCTGGGATCGAAGTTCCCGCAGACTGCCAAACTATTGGTAAATTGCTCAACGAGGCTTTTGAGCAGAAAGTAGAAACCACTTTGATCCAGCCGACTTTTATTACCGACTACCCCGTAGAAATATCCCCTCTAGCAAAACCCCATCGCGACAAACCAGGATTAGTGGAAAGATTTGAACTATTTGTGGTGGGTAGAGAAACTGCCAATAGTTTTTCGGAGTTAACCGATCCTCTAGATCAACGAGGGAGACTGGAAGCTCAAGCAGCCAAAAAAGCAGCAGGCGACTTAGAAGCTAACGATATTGATGAAGACTTTTTAGCAGCCTTAGAATATGGGATGCCTCCTACTGCTGGTTTAGGCATCGGCATAGATCGTTTGGTTATGCTGTTAACCGACTCTCCTAGCATCCGCGATGTAATTGCTTTCCCTCTACTCAAAAATCAAAGTACAGCAATTAAAGACTTTGACTATGATGCAGACAAGCAAACTCTGCGAGTTGTTTTTGGTAATGGCAGCGTCTATCAATATTCTGATGTGCCTGAAAAGATTTATCAAGAATTGAAAGAAACTGGCTCAGTGGGACAGTATTTTAATTCACAAATTCGAGACAAGTTTGGCTTTGATCGCGAAATGTGATTTGTCGTTTTAAGAGTTTTAAAGAGCAATAATTTAGAAGATAGTCTGGTCAGGAATTAGGAAATTAGGGAATTAGGGAACTAGGGAGAGATCACTAATTACGCCTATTTATATTAGTGCTTCAAAGCTAAAGCAGTTAATTTGAGTGGTCAATTAGCCGATTAAATGTTAGGTTCGCGATTAGTTGCACCTATAAGTTAATTCTTTTCCACCCGATTTAAAAATGCTCCAAGTAGATGAGGCTCAAGCTTGTTTAGAACAAGCACAAAAATACTGGCAATCTAAGCAATGGCAAAAGACCATTCAAGCCTGCGCTCAAGCTCTCAGTTTAAATCAACACTCACCCCAAGCTCATAAGCTGATGGGGGATGCTCTGCAACAAACTGAGCAAATAAAAGAAGCGATTAGCTCTTATGGACAAGCAATCAAGCTTCAGCCTAATTTTGTCGAAGTTTATGCCAACTTGGGAACTCTCTACGTTCATCAACAAAAGTACCAATTGGCGATTAACTATTATCAACAGGCGCTGAAGATTGACCCTAACTTGACTGCGGTCAAGAAACATTTAGCTAAAGCCACATTATTATTACAGCAAACTCAGTCAAGTAACCAGATATCGCCCAAAGCTAATTCGATCGATAGTCATTTAGCACAGGGACGGAATTTAGAACAGCAGGGAGAATTAAAAGCTGCTTTAGAACAATATCTGATTGCAGCGAAACTCAAACCCCAGCGAGTTGAAACCTACAAAGAAATTCTCAAGCTCTGTGAAAGTCTAGAATTATGGTCGGAAGCAGCTAAGTACTGTCGGCTGATTTTAAAGTTGACCAACGGTACTAATAATATTGATAATATTGGTACGGTAGACTCGCGATCGCTAGATTCTCCATCAGTTTTAGGTAGTAAGGAGATCGCACTTAAAAAAGCTGCTGCCGACTCGGTGCAATCTTATGAATTATTAGAGCAGGCTAAAAGTTTTGTTAGTCAAGGTCAGCACGAGTTAGCTATTACCTGCTATCGTCGAGCAATTGAGCAACAGCCTGAGTTAATTGAAGCTTATCTGGCTTTTGGAGCGTTATTAGTCCAATTGGGTCGGGTAAAATCGGCAATTTCCTGCTATTTGTCAGCTTTAAAACGGCAACACCATCCGCAACTATATTTTGCTTTGGGTAATATTTATCAAGCAATACAAATGTGGTCACGGGCTGTTTTATGCTACCAAAGAACAATTCAATCCGATCCCCATCATGTTCAAGCCTGTCATGAATTAGGAGAAGTTTTTACTCAGCAACAGCAATGGTCAAATGCGGTTCAGGCTTATCGTCAGGCGATCGCCCTCAAGACTAAAAATTCCTGGTCATACAATAATTTAGGCTATGCTCTGATCCAGTTAGATAGATGCTCAGAAGCAATCCCTGCATATCGCCAGGCAATTAAACTTAATCCTGATTTTCCTTGGTCTTATTATAATCTGGCTGAAGCCCATAGCAAGTTAGGTCAGTGGCCAGAAGCGATCGCCTTTTATCAACAGGCAGCTAAACTACAAGCGGATTTACCCCAAGTGCAGCAAAAGCTAGGGGATGCTTTTTATCGTCGTAGTCAGCAAGATCGTCAACAGGCCTTAGATTGTTTTTTGCAAGCTATTGAACAAGATCCGCAAAATGCTGATGTCTATCATCAAGCTTTGGCGATCGATAATCGCAATGTGGATTTATATCTTAAGTTAGGCAATCTTCTAGCCGAGTCGGGTAAACCAGAGCAGGCGCTGGTCACCTATCAAATGGCGCTCCAGGTGCAGCCCAAGAATATTGATGTTTTGAGTAAAATTCAGCAATATCAAGGAGATTCTGCTCTATCTTTGGCAATTACGCCGATTGTTCCCGAGCCGATCGATTGTGTTGCCTTTGCTGCCGAATTACAAGAACTTTTGCCTCATAGTGAGACTCCAGAAGTATCGATCGTTATTCCTGTCTATAACCAGTTAGATTACACTCTAAGATGTCTTAAAGCGATCGCGGTTAACTTCGATCGATCTATTCCTGTGGAGATTATCCTGGTCAATGACTGTTCGAGCGATCGAACTGAGGAAATTTTATCGTTTCTGATGGCAGTTAATTTAATTAATCAACCAGCAAACCAAGGTTTTATTGATGCCTGCAATCAGGGTGCAGCAGTTGCTAAAGGTAAATATCTCTATTTTCTCAACAACGATACGCAGATCGAGCCGAACTGTATTGCTAGTCTAGTTCAAGTGTTGGCTCAAGATGAAACAGTTGGGGCAGTAGGTTCTAAATTAATTTATCCTCAAGGTACTCTTCAAGAAGCTGGGGGAATTGTTTGGCAAGATGCTTCAGCCTGGAACTATGGCAGACAAGAAAATCCTCATGCTCCCGAATATAATTATCTGCGTCCTGTGGACTATTGTTCGGGAGCGAGTTTGATGGTCAAAAAAGAGGTTTTTGAGCGCTTGGACGGCTTTGCTACGAATTTTGCCCCCGCCTACTATGAAGATACCGATCTGTGTTTCGCGATTCGTCATCAGTTAGGGATGAAGGTGATGTATCAACCTAAGTCGGAAGTAATTCACTATGAGGGGATTAGTTCGGGAACTTCGATTACTAACGGTATTAAGCAATATCAGGCAGTTAATGCCATTAAGTTTAAGCAGAAGTGGCAAGCTAATTTAAACCAGGATCATTATCTACCTAATTTGGGGAAAGCTAATGCCTCTGTGGCTGCGAGGAATCATTTTGGCGGTCAGACTATCTTGGTGATTGATAGCTATATGCCCAGCTACGATCGCGAATCTGGCTCCCGCAGATTATTTGAACTGTTAAAAATTTTCAAGGATTTAAACTATCATGTCATCTTTGCTGCGGATAACGGATTTAAGCAAGAACCTTACGTCTCTGTCTTACAGAATTTACAAATTGAGGTTTTATATACCCAGTCAGGCTATGGCAGAGGAATCGAGTCGCAAATTGAGTCCCGCCTAGATTTAATCGATCTAGCCTGGATTTGCCGTCCTGAACTAAATCAAAAATATGCTGCGCTCATCCGCCAGAAACCAGAAATCAAGCTAATCTACGATACGATCGATCTTCATTATCTTAGACTCAAAAGAGCTTGGGCGATCGACTCGAACCACTGTGCTAAAGAACAATGGGTGGAGATGCAGGCGCAAGAATTAAAAATGGCTCATCTAGCAGATCTAACCATTACGGTTACGGCAACGGAACAAAAGATCCTCGAAGCTCAAGGAGTCGAGCAAGTCGCCACGATCCCCAACATTCATCATGCTTATCAGGGCGATCTCCCCAATTTTGAACATCGTGAGGGAATTTTATTTATCGGTAGCTACAATCATTTACCCAATATCGATGCGGTGCAGTGGCTTTGTCAGGAAATTATGCCTCTAGTCTGGCAGATTCAACCTGAGATTAAAGTCACGCTACTTGGTAACAACCCTAGTGCTGAAGTCTTAGCTTTGGAGAGCGATCGCATTGCCGTCACGGGATATATTGATGATGTTAGCCCTTACTTTTTAAGCCACAAGCTATCTGTCTCTCCCCTCAGATATGGTGCAGGGATGAAAGGTAAAATCGGTCAGAGCTTGGAATATAGCTTGCCCGTAGTTTCTACGCAAATTGGCACCGAAGGAATGAACCTCGTTCCCGAACAAGATATTTTAGAAGCTAGTAATTCGCTCAACTTTGCTCAACAAATTTTACGTCTTTATACGGACAAATACCTTTGGAACTCAATTTCGAGCAATTCTCACCAGGCGATCGCGAATTATAGTCCTAAGCTAATTAAGCAGAAGTTACGTCAAGTTTTACAATTTCCTTCGACATAAGAGAAACTCTTGGATAAACTAGCGTTGATCGGTTGGTTTATCCGTGAAAACTATTAGATATATTTAATTAGTTCTTGTCATGAGCAAACCGTAACAATTAGCACTTGTACTTAAGCAAAAACCTCGATCAATCAGTAATTACACTAATGTAAGTTCTAGAGGGATAATGTTATTTTTATGTAGAAATCTAATCGACAATAAACTGCATTGATTCAAAGCAATACAGTAGAAGTATCGATTGTAAAAGCTGAACCCTGTCCTTTTTTTGTTAATAACTAAAGAGCGTATATTTTAGCTAAACTTCTAGCTAAAACATAGACAAAATAGTTTTCGTAAAAATCCACTATTGATTTACTTGTGTACCATAATCTATTTTGATGACTACTAAAACACAAAACCAAAATATTGAGAATCAGATTGAAGAATTGCACACTCAAGCTGTTAATAAGCACAAGCAAAATCAGCTAGAAGATGCACTTAATCTTTATTTGCAGTCGATAGAGCTAAATGAATTACAGTCAGAGTGGATTTATGCCAATGCTATTACAGTAGCAGCCCAAATTAGAAATTATGCTACAGCTCAAAGTTTAGTGATCAAAGCCCATAAAATATATGCTAATTCCTCCGAGATCTCAAGAGCATCTGGCATATTTTTTCACAAAATAAATCATCTCGACAAAGCGATCGCCTCTTATCAAAAGTCGATTATTTTGGACTCAGAACAGCCAGAATGGGTATATGCCAAGTTAATCGATCTTTTAATTCAATCTAAACTTTATGACCATGCTGTCGAGGTACAAAAAACTGCCATCAAGCATTTTCCTCAGTCTAAAATTATTAACCAACAGTTAGAACAAAAGATCGATCAAAGTGATTATGCTGTAAATAAAACACCAACATCTACTTATACCGCAGAGGAGAAACAGCAGCTTTTCAAAACTTCTCAAGCTAGAGAAACTCCCGAAAATATTGAGCATTGTGTAGATCTAACTATTAGTGAATTAAGGCGTAAATTAACTGACTCCGCTATTGTAGAGCGATATTCAATTCTACTTAATCAATTGTTATGTCATATTAATGAGGGAAAAAAAGAAATGGATGTTGATGCCTTAGTACAATGTTTAGCAGAAATCAAAACTGATATTCACTATTTAAAAACAAAGGTACTTAACCCTTCAGAAGATACGGTAGATCCACAGGCTCAACAAAATGTTGAATTGGAAAAAATTATTGGTTTAAATAAACCAATGTTGGTTAAATGTGAACTTAAAGAGCGTATTGTGGGTTCAGGTTGGTACGATGCTGAAGAACATGGACGTTGGAGTGGCCCTGGTACAGTTTCTTCAATAGTCTTGCCTTACCCAGTAGCAGGAAAATATAAGTTAGAAATAGTTATTCGAGCAGAAGCAAAGCTCGATCTATTAGAAACATTAACCGTTAATCTCAACGATCGGACATTAGAGACATCTTTAATCCAAAGAAAAAACAATTTTTTCCCTGCGGTTGTTCGAGGAGAAATTACTATTCCTCAAGAAAAAGCTCAATCTTTTCTGGCGATCGATTTAATTATAGACGAAACTGTAGTCCCCCAAAAAGCTGACTGTAGGTCGATTGGATTATTGGTTGAAAGAGTTAGTTTGATTCCTAATTATACGGTCACCAATTAGGAAAATGAACTTAGAAAGTATTGTCAATCAAAAAAAACTTGTGCTAGCAACAGACGCTCCTTTTTGGGAGGGTAAAATGGGTAGCCATCAACGTATCTTAGCAATAGCTAAAGCCTTAAAGAATCATTGTTCTTTAAAAATATTTTTCTTTGGTAGCATCGGTTTACAAAGAAGAACTCAGATCAAAGAAGCTGGGTTTGAAAATATGGTGGTCAGCTATAAAGATTTTGACCAACATCTAAAACCAGAAGAAGCTGGGTTACCAAAATTAACTTCTTTTGCTAATATCCAAGGATTAAAAAAAAGAAGGCATGATGCTTTTTACACGACATTTGCGCAGTATGTTGCTGCTGTTCAACCAAATATAGTGCTAATTGAGTATATATATCTTGCTTATTTACAAGATGCTATACCAAGTAATTGCTTGAAATTAATTGATACTCACGATGTTATGTGTTTTCGAGAGTATCGTTTTTATCAGCATCAAATGCTCAATGCAATTTCTATGTCGGTTTCTTATCAAGAAGAGCAGTTTATCTTAAATCATTTTGATGCAGTCTTAGCAATTCAAAAGAACGAGTATGAAATTTTACGCAAAATGTTGCCTAATAAAGTCTTGTTACTCTGTCCTCATTCGGTAACTTACGACAGTCAATATCGAAAATTAAATGAAATTAAAAATATTGGCTTTATTGGTGCCGATAACGAAGCTAATTATAGCGGTTTAGATTGGTTTATCAAACAGGTTTGGCCCATAGTTAAGCAATTAAATCTTAACCTATATATTTTTGGTAAAGTTGGCGATCGCTTTGCGGGTATTTGTGATGCTGATGAATCGATCAAAAATATGTCAGATCAGCTAAGTCAAGCGGAAGTTTATTCTTTAGTAGATTGCATGATTAACCCAGTTTTTGTGGGGGGAGGACTAAAAATCAAAACTTTAGAAGCACTAGCTTATGGTAAGCCACTTATCTCATCAAAAGAAGGCAGTGTTGGCATAGATAACCAAGCTGAAAATGGCATTATAGTTGCTCATAACCGTCTGGAATTTATTGAAAGCCTCATTAAATTAGTCAAGCAGCCAAATCTAGCAACAGAATTAATTCAACAGGGTCAAACTACTATTGAGCAACAGTTTTCACCTGAAAGCTGCTATCAACCGCTAATCAATTTAATTAGTTACTGCTAATTTTATACGGCAATTATCATCGTTTATTTTTGTTCTCTCTCTAGGTGTAATGATTTGAGTTTATGCAGACTAACTACAAGCAAATAAAATTTACAGGAGACATTTTTCGAGTTAGTTATAATCAAAGACCTACTCAAGATGGAAATATTAAATGGTTATATCATGCTTTAAAAAATCCTCTAAAGCTAGCTACTTCTTTACCAGTAGAGACAGAATTATTTTCTAAACAAGATATATCTTTAGTCAGCTCAGGTTATCGCATGATTGATGAAGAGATATCAATGGAGGGATGGCCAAAACTTTTTTATCACAATGATTTTAGTGAAGAATTTTTGCAACAAGTTTGGTTGAATTTTAAAAACTCGATTGTCATTGCCTTTGAGTTACCAGAATTATTAAAATCTGCTCTGGATAGTTTAAATATTCCTTTTGTAGATATTATTATTCATCCTGTACGCTTTCTTGATGACTTGGTTTTTGGGATTAGAAGTAATAATCGGGAAATTTCTCAGTTATTACAGAATTATTTGGTTCCTGAAGAATCTATTTTAATTCAAGCTGGGATTGTGATGGCATCAATGAATCGTTTAAAACGATTAGACATTACTGGTAAAGCGGCTCTTTTTGCTGGACAAACAACAGATGATAAAGTTTTGATTAATGAGGGAAAATTTCATAAGGTTAGTAATTTCTTAGATAAATTTAGCGAAATTTCTAATTCATACGATACTTTAATTATTAAATCTCATCCCTACAGTGCCGATCCTTTTGAAGCTATTTCAATTTCTCGCTTATTCAATAACTGTGTAACAGTTACGGATAACTTTTACTATTTGATGTCTCACGAAAATATCGAGGCAGTATATAGTATTAGTTCTAGTACATCAATTGAAGCTAGATATTTAGGGAAAGAAGGTTATCATCTTGCCAAATATCCTTTTCGCTTCACTGAAGACTTTAATGAAGGAGAATTTCAATTAGGTTCTTTCTTTACTATTGACGATGCTATTTTTTCAGCAGATTTTTGGCGGACAATTCTTGCACCTTTAGTATTAACTACGCCGATCACAGATATCAAAATACCCAAAAAACCAAACAGAATTAGAACTTCTTTACGTAGCTTCTGGGGATTCAATTTTGTAGATACAGATATAATTTGTCAAATATATAAACAGTAGGATAAGCTATTTTAGATTTTATTTACTGATTTTGGCTAAACTATTAGCTAAAAAAATCAAGAAATATTTCACAGTTTAAATTAATCAAAAATTGAGGAATTAACTCATGACAAATGATGTAATGACCAAAATTAATCACAAACAATGCTACAATCATGTAGTTAGCTTGGGCTGCGCTTGTAATACTTCGTTATATTTAAAGAAATTAGGATTAAAACTGTTTTCTCTTCCATATGACTGGATTTTTAGTAATTTAGACATGATTCAGCACACTATTGAAGATGACTTTAAATCCTTTTTGAATCTAGAATTAATCAATTCTAAGAAACCAAAGCAAGCTGGACATAGTTATTATCACAAGAGATTATTTAATCATCATAATCCTAAAGATGATCGGGATGACTACCATTACTATCAACGTTGTATAACTAGATTCAAAGAAATACTTGATTCTACTGACAATAAATTATTTGTCCATACCGTATACCAAGAGCCAGAAAAATACCATCGCCACTTTATAGAATTCAATTCTGAGTTTAAAAAAGTAAATTTTGAACTAGAAGATGCTAGAAAATTTACTTCTTTTTTAAGCAAATTAACTAAAAACTATACTTTCATAGTAATTATCGAAAACCCCAATCAAACAAAGTCTCAAGTCAGAAATATTTTAGCTGAAGATAATTTGATTGTTTATGTTATTGATTGTTTGGGAGTATCTTCTGGCGAAATTTTAACCAATACAATAGATAGCTCAAATTATCAACAAATTATTACTCAATTTGACTATGATTTAAAAGAAATTGCTTAAATATCAGCAAAATATCCGAGAAAAATTGTTTAGGAACAAGATCTTATGAATTACCATCAACTAAGTCAAGAAATATTCAATCTAATTGAAAGCAATTTTTCTCAATCAGACAGAAATACTTTTTTATCCCAATTAGATGCCTATGAAATAATATGCGTTAAAAAGAATACTGCCTATGAGCAACAGCTACCTAAAAATTTATCGATCAATAAGCTTCCTCAAGCAAATGAAGCCGTAAATTATATTATTATCGGCAAAAACTATAATCCTTTTTTGAAAAAAACTGCTCTGGAATTTCATGGTTCTAACAATGTTTTTTTTGCAGCCAATAAAAGCAAAATTGGCGTCGGTGACATTAGGTTTTATGACTCAGAAGGCATGGTAATTCTGAATGAAAATAGTCGCCATAAAAATTGGTTTACAGTTTGGATGCATTCACCACGTTCTTGTGTTTACTGGGGTAAAGATTCAACATCTAGTGGAGTTACTTGTGTCACAAATGACTCCAAAGGTATCTTTGTAGGCGATGATTGTATGATTGCGGCTAACACCTGGATGAGATGTTCAGATATGCACGATATATTCGATCTAGATTCCCTGGAAGTTATTAACAACGCCGCTGATGTTTTAATCGAATCTCATGTTTGGATTGCTCAAGAATCATTAATACTTAAAGGAGCAAAAATAAAATCGGGTTCAATTATCGGCGCTAGATCCCTAGTTACAGGTGAAATACCTCGTTTTTCTTTAGCCACTGGTTCACCAGCCAAAGTAATTAAACAAAATGTTTCTTGGCATCGAACTAAAGTTGAAAATGAGCGACAAGATGAATTAGAAAGATTGCATAAATTGCTGCCAATTCAGTGTTTTTAGCCTACCAACTTTTCATCCTTTACGCAAGCAACCCTCCCAGTTATATTTCAATTCCAACCAATATTCTTTGGTGTACTCCTTACTAAGTATTTCATCTATACGCTACTCAAAATGTATACCGAACCAATTCAAACTTCTCCTGTTTCTCATATATATCAATTGCTTAAAATTGAAGCGTCGGCTATTAATAGAGCCTCTGAGCAGTTAGATCGAGAACAAGCAGCTCAAAGCATAGAGCTATTAAATAACTGCCCAGGAAAAGTGATCATGACTGGGGTAGGCAAATCGGGGATTGTGGCAAAAAAGATTGCTGCTACTCTCACCAGTATTGGCACATTAGCAATTTATTTGCATCCTTGCGATGCTCTTCATGGTGATTTTGGGATCGTCACCAAAGAAGATGTTGTGATCATGCTGAGTAATAGTGGTGAGACAGATGAATTACTAACCATGATTCCTCATTTAAAACTGCGATCGGTACCAATTATTGGCATTTTAGGTAATACTAAGTCAACTTTGGCTCTTCTTGCCGATACGGTTTTAGATGCTTCTGTCGATCGCGAAGCCTGTCCATTAAATTTAGCTCCAACTACCAGTACTACTGTTGCTTTGGCGATTGGTGATGCTTTGGCGATGACTCTAGTACAGATGAAAGGTTTAACTCCAGAAGCTTTTGCTTTCAATCATCCTGCGGGAAGACTGGGGAAACGTCTTACATTGCGGGTGGCAGATTTAATGCATGGTACTGGCTATCCTAAATTAACTCCTGATGCCAAGTGGACTGAAGTAGTCTGCGCTTTAACCCAAGGAGGATTTGGTGCGGTTAATGTAGTGGATCGAGAAGAGCTATTACTGGGGATTATTACTGATGGTGATTTGCGTCGGTGGATGATGAAAATTCAATCAACTGAGTTAGATCATTTAACGGCAAAAGACATGATGACCAATAACCCAACGGTAGTTGCGCCTGAAACTTTAGCCTATGCTGCTTTGCAGTTGATGGAAAAACGGGAGTCACAAATTTCCGTGTTACCTGTTGTCGATCGCGAACAAAAAAGCATTGGTCTAATTCGTTTACACGATATAGTGAGGAGTGGTTTGTAATGAAAATTCTGGCAGTAATTCCCGCACGTTACGATTCTCAAAGATTAGCGGGAAAAGTTTTAGCCTCGATCGGTGATAAACCAATGGTGCAGTGGGTATATGAAGCAGCGGTAAGCTCTAGAGTATTTACCAAAGTTGTAGTGGCGACTGATAGTCAATTGGTGGCCGATCGCGTCGAGGCTTTTGGTGGGGAGGTTGAATTAACAAGTTCTCAACATACGACAGGTACAGATCGCGTAGCCGAAGTAGCCACCAGATATCCTGAGTTTGCGGTAGTGGTGAATGTCCAAGGAGATCAACCTTTTGTCACGCCTGAGATGTTAAAGGAATTAGTCACACCATATCTAGAGGGTGAATTGCCTGAAATGACTACCTTGGCTTGTCCCTTAGACCACGACACAGGATATCACGATCCCAACTCGGTCAAGGTCGTGTGTGGTCAAAAACAACAGGCTCTTTACTTCTCGCGATCGCCGATTCCTTTTTACCGTAATCCTGTCAAAGTCCCAGTTTATCATCACTTAGGGCTATATGCCTTTCGTCAAGATTTCTTGGAAACATATACGCAACTTTCCTCTACGCCGATCGAGGAGTGTGAAGGTTTAGAACAACTAAGAGTTCTCGAACATGGCTACACCATTCGCGTCTGTCAAACGGCGAAAGCTGTAGTAGAAGTCAATACTGCTGAAGATTTAATTAAAGCTCAAGAACTAATTTTGGAGACAAATACATTATGGTCAGAACTCAAATCACAGACAGTTTAGCCGTTGGCGATCATTGTCCTCTAACCTTGTTTGGTGGGCCTTGTGTGATCGAATCTGAGGAATTTACCCTTAAGATGGCTAGGGAGATTAAGAAAGTATGCGATCGCTTGAAGATTAACTTTGTCTTTAAATCGTCCTTTGATAAGGCAAATCGCACCTCCATCGATTCCTTTCGAGGCTATCCAATCGAAGAAGGTCTAAAAGTTCTGCAAAGGGTAAAAGACGAAATCGGTGTCCCGTTGGTGACTGATATTCATCTGCCAGAACAAGCTGCGATCGCTGCTGAAGTTGTAGATATTCTCCAAATTCCAGCCTTCTTATGTCGTCAAACCGATCTTTTGGTGGCTGCTGCTGCTACAGGCAAGACGATCAATGTCAAAAAGGGTCAGTTTTTAGCGCCTTGGGATATGAAAAATGTGGTCACTAAATTAGAATCATGTGGCAACAATCGTATCCTGCTAACCGAACGCGGTACTAGTTTTGGCTATAACACCTTAGTTGTCGATTTTCGCTCTCTACCTCAGATGCGCGCTTTAGGTTATCCCGTCGTATTTGACGCTACCCATAGTGTACAAATGCCTGGAGGACAGGGCAATACATCAGGAGGACAACGAGAATTTGTCCCTTATCTAGCTCGTGCTGCTGCTGCCATTGGCATGGATGCATTATTTATGGAAATTCATGAAGATCCCGACCAAGCTTTTAGTGATGGGCCTAATATGATTTATTTGGCTAATTTAGAAAATGTTTTGCGCTCAATCGTCAATGTGCGTAATAGCCTTGAAATGCCTCTTCCAGCCTTAGTTTAAAACGGAAATAGGAAATAGGAAATGGAAGTAGGAAATAGGAAATAGGAAATAGGAAGTAGGAAATGGGAAGTAATATTTCAAAAATGTCCTAATGTTTTGACCTATGGCTAATATATTCAAATTGAAGAAACTACGTTTTAATTAACTAGCTATCAGCTATTGCTTTGTCAATTAATTAATGATGGGTGAGCAAGCTTAGAGTAATGGGTAATAAGCAATGGGTAATGAGTTTTTTACCTATTACCTATTACCTACTACCTACTACCTACTACCTACTACCTACTACCTACTACCTATTACCTATTACCTACTAACTACTACCTATTACCTACTACCTACTACCTACTACCTAAAAACCAATCAATGTCGTTTCATGAATCAAATAGGACTGCTATAAATTGACGATGATAGAAACTAAATTACAGTCTAGCTTTGCTCAAGTTAAACTTTTGGCTTTGGACGTGGATGGAGTGTTAACCGATGGCGGACTTTACTATAGCGAAAGTGGCGAAGTCTGTAAGAAATTTAATGTTAAAGATGGCAAAGGAATTAAATTAATTATGCAAGCGGGAATCGAAGTAGCAATTATCAGTGCTAATGACTCTCCTGCTACTAACCATCGCGCTCAAAAATTAGGTATTACCAATTGTTTTATTGGCGTAGGCGATAAAATGATCGTCCTACAAAATCTTTGTCAGCAGCTTAATTTATCTTTAGACCAAGTGGCTTATATGGGCGATGATCTAAATGATTTACCTGTCTTAAAATCAGTTGGTGTTCCTCTAACCGTAGCCGATGCCATCCCCGAAAATAAAGCGATCGCCGTTTATATTACAGAACAATTAGGTGGTCAAGGTGCTGTCAGAGAAGTTTGTAACCTATTGCTCAACTCAATTAAAGTTCCCCTGACTGTTTAATGGCCTGAACCTCAACTGCGGTTAGTTAATCAACTCCCTGAATCACGGGCGTAATTCCTTCATTTCTAAAAGGCTCGGAATTTCCTTGCCAATTAAAGTCGCTAATTCGCAAACTGAAAGAACCGATTTCTAAGACGGGATTATAACGTAAGATAATATTATGAGTACGGCGACTATACTCCAGAATATAGTCGCTACTGATCACATCGCGATCGCGTAAATCGATTGACGTTTGATAACCTACACGAATAGGGCCATAAATTTGTTGGGTCAGATTAAAGGATAAAATTTGCCGATCTACTAAACGATCAAAGCGAAACGGCGATTCATCACCACGAAGATTTTGGGAATAGCTGAATTGAAACCCCGTATAATCTAGCCAGTCGCGAGAAAAATGACCGACTTGTCCCTCAATACCAATCTTTCCCTCTAAAGATAGCTGGGAATCACTATTACTGTATAAACTGCCGACTCCCGAAACTTGCGTAAACAGATTTAGATAGGGAACTACGGGGACGGGAGTATAGCGTAATCCCTGGTCTTTGGTGCTAGGTAATGCTTTACCAGTCCACAGGGAAAAGTTTTTATCCAGAAATGCTGCTCCTTGATAGCGAGTTAGATTAATCCGATCGTTAGTTCGTTCTGGCTCCAGTAAATCTGCTCGATCGGTATCGCTATCAATGTTTTTAATCGATCCTTGAATATTTAAATTAACGCCAGTCTTGCCTAAAGTTATTTGAGGGGAAGTGATCACCCCACCAATACTCTGTTGCACAGTTTCAAAACCTAACGAACCGTTAAATAGGCGATCGCGATAATTATATTCTAGGGCTAGTTGATAGGGATTGTTGAGGTTGCCGAGTCGATGCTGTAGCTCAACTTTGCTTCTTAAATTGTCTTCATAATTGTCTAGCTCGATCCCTGCCAAGGAAAAATTACCATTCAAATTGGTTCTGGGATTAAAATCGGCTTGAATAGCGCTAGTTAAACCAAACACTGAGGGATCGACTAACCCTCCTTGATCGTCATCACTAAAGCCAAACGCGGAGGGGAATAATGCTCGCTGTAAGAAATATTGTGGGGTAATGCTCCAGCTAAACCGCTCACCATTAAACAAGTTGAAGCTGCGTTCTAAATATAGCCCACCACGTTCATCTCCATCAAAAGCAAAATTAAACAGTTCTGGTCTAACAATACGGCTATCAAAGGCAAATGCGCTGACAAGAAAGGGAATTTTGAGACGATCATCAAGTACTAAGTCTGATTCAGTAGTAGTCAGCTTGCCACCAGTAGATGACTGTTGAAAAGAAGCTGTTTTAGATCTTAATTCTAATTCAGGTGGTGAAAACGGATCGTTGGTCAGGCGTAGATTAGCCGCTTTCCAATTGTTGCTCTCAAAATCCAATCTATCTGCCTCAAACCGCAGTCTTTTGATCGTTGAACCACCACTAAAATTATTATTATCTCCCAAGAGATCGATGCCTTGGCTGCCCAAATTAATCTCAATTCCCTCTGTGGCTGTAACGTCTGTCAATGGCTGACTATTAATTAAGCGATCGCCCAAAGTTTGCTCGGCAAGATTAGATTCTGATGTCAACCGCTGCTTAAAGTTGGTATCTTGATTCAAAGTTGGCTGATAGATTTCTCCTGCTGCGGCAGTAATAGTTCCTCGATCCGCCACCAAATTATATTCAAATTTTTCTCCTCGGAGAACTTGTTCACCTCGCGTAAGGACTACGTTGTTTTGCGCCACCGCCAGACGATTGTTTAAATTAATCTCCAGGCGATCGCTGGTCATCACAGATTGGGCAAAGCGCATCAGCACATTGCCTTCGGCGGTGACTGTTCCTCTCAATTGGTCGTATTCTTGGCGATCGGCAATTACCTCAATTACCTCCACCTGTTCGATCTCCGTTCCCGATGGCGCATTTTTGTCCGTGGGAATAGTAAAATTATGGCGATCGCCATTTCTTGATTGAGTAACTAAATAGCGACCAGAGCGAGCAGAATGAACAGGTTTTGGTACTACAATCAAACCCTCCTGACTATCTGGGGTTGGTCGTAATTTATGAGGTAAAGCATCAGCCGACTTTGCCACTTTTGGTAACTCCGTCGCCGATAAGGAGGACTGTAACAAACACACCCATAAGATTAGGCTAACGTAACGGCGCAAAAAACTAACCATAAAGGGGTCTTGGCAACAACTCCGTAGTATAACTCTTTATTTGCCAAGTTCTTAGGGCTTTTACCGCAGTTTTCGATTGAGTAGACAGATTAATGTATCGAAGTAATGGGTAATGGGTAATGGGTAATGGGTAATGGGTAATAGGTAATTGAAATTCGCTGTAAGTTAAATACTCTTTTAATCAGCAACGCCATTTTGTTTACCGTTTAATAAAGCGGAGTTATTAACTAAACTTCGAGCAAACTGATCGAATCTTTCCCCTAGCTTTTCATCCTTTAGCTCTCCTGATGGTGCAAACGCCTGCCATGCCTGTCCGATCGCAATCTGTTCTGGAATGACCCAACCGTGTACCCATCTAACAATAATTCTTAAATCATTCAACGCATTGCTGTTTGATTGTCCACCCAAAACACTAATCAAGCCAGTTACCTTCCCAGACAAGTGTTCAAAACTCATGAGATCCAATGCATTCTTTAATACACCACTGACGCTGCCATGATATTCGGGAGTTGCCAAGATTAATCCATCTGCTGCCTTAACTTTTTCTCTTAATATTTCCACATCTGGATATCCTGGATATTCACTACCACCATCACAAAAAGGTAAGTGCATTTCTCTTAAGTCCAGTGTATCAGTGACCGCTCCTAATTCCTTGACCCGCTCCATTGCCTGCTGTAAAGCTAAAGCACTATAAGCATCTGGGCGACGACTACCAACAATTCCAACTATTTTAACCATGATTTAACTCATACTCATTACGACTACGTATAAGCTAACAGATTTTTGACCTAATTGCCAAGTAAGACAAGTAATTAGGTGTAGGGTGGGCATCGAAAATAACAATAATCAAGACCGATTGCCTAAATAATGCCCACCGTTAATCAGTAATCTACCAAATAATTTGCGATCGCTCATGAGCAATATGGAGATATACGCCACAAGTTTGTTTAGCTAGATCGTGCCAACTAAAGCGTTCAGCAATTGATTTATAAGCTTGCTCGACTAATTGTTGAGAGTATTCAGGGTTTTGTAGCACTTGCAAAATACCCCAGGTTAAGGAGTCAGGATCGTTAGCACGAGTAACAATTCCCGTACGGTTATGCTCCACCACTTCAGGAAGTCCCCCTGTATCAGAGACAACCACGGGAACACGAGCAGCAAAGCTTTCTAACGCCACGATCCCGAAAGGTTCATATAAACTAGGAAAAACAGCGCAGTCGGCGATCGTCTGAAACTTATCTAAATCAGCGTCTGACATAAAGCCAGTAAAATAACACTGTTCCCAAATTCCCAAGCTTTGTGCTTGGTACTTTAAACGGCTAGTATCTCCTCCACCGATAATCACAAATTTAACTCCGCCACCCATCAAGCTGATAATTCGTGGGGCAGCATCAAGCAAGACAGAAATACCTTTTTCATAGGTCATACGCCCGACATAATAAATAATCTTCTCGTGATCGTTGGCAAAGCGACGACGAAATTTAGTCCGATCAAAGTTATTACCGTGATGTTTTTTTTCAGGGCGGATGCCATTATAAACCACGTCAATTTTGTCTGGAGGAGACTGAAACACTCGCTGAATTTCCTCACGCATATATTGACTACAGACAATGATGCGCCAAGCCTCATGAGCCAGAAGTTTCTCTTTGCCGTTGATATACTGTTGTCTGATGTTGTGGAGACCGTTGTAACGACCATATTCTGTAGCGTGGATCGTCGCGACGAGGGGCAGTTTAAAATTATACTTGAGGGCGATCGCTGCATCCCCTACCAACCAATCATGGGCGTGAATCAAATCAAAGTCGCCATGCTTGTTTAAGAGTTCGCCACCAAGACAGCCCATACTATCGTTCATATTAGCAACCCAATGGAAAAAATCATTTCCATGACTAACAGGACAGCGATAAAGATGAATCCCTTCGACTATCTCATATTTAGGTGCTGAACCAAATTCCACAGTGAGCAAATGGACTTCGTATCCCAGTTTAATGATTTCTGGATACAATTCTGCTACATGGCGAGCAATGCCGCCAACGATACGGGGGGGGAATTCCCAAGCTAGTGCTAAAATCTTCATTTTTTTGATTCCTCACGCGATCGCACTGTGGATAGCTACAACTCTACCTGACTTTAGGCCCTCATCATAAAGTTTGAAATCCATTTTAAATTACTGATGATTCCAAATTATTTATCTGTAAGAGAGAAATAAAAGTAATTTTCGCTATCAATTACTGTCCTCATATTTAAGCACACACACAATCAGACTGTCCCCTAGTTGCAGATTTTCAGCATCGACAAATCAGCAACGGGTAGAAAGTTATCCTAAACTTACAATATTATTGGGCTGTTACGGGCTTACTATTTTTCTCTGGTTCTGTTTATGTTAATTTCGCCACAATCTGCACAAAAGCCTGTATTTAATTCTCGACAACTATGGAATATGAATTTCGGGTTTTTGGGAATTCAGTTTGGGTGGGGACTACAGATGGCTAATATGAGCGCTATTTTTGAGCATTTGGGCGCTCACGCCGATCAACTCCCAATGCTCTGGTTGGCTGCCCCTTTAACTGGCTTGTTGGTACAGCCTATTGTCGGCAATTTAAGTGACTATACTTGGAATTTTCTGGGTAGAAGACGACCATACTTTTTAGCAGGGGCCATTCTGGCTTTTATCGCCTTAATTTTGATGCCTCACGCTTCTAACCTGTGGATGGCAGCAGGATTACTCTGGATTTTAGATACTAGCGCCAATATCAGCATGGTTCCTTTTCGCGCTTTCGTCGGCGATTTATTATCCCAAGAGCAGCGTACTAAGGGATTTGCAGTGCAAAGTATGATGCTGGGTTTAGGCGCGGTTTCCGCTTCAGCACTCCCCTGGATTTTGAGTAATGTTTTTCGCCTGAGCAACGCGACAATTAACCCTTGGCGTAAGATCCCCCTGACGGTGGAAGTATCTTTCTATGTGGGCGGAGTATTATTTTTAGGTACTGTATTGTGGACAATTGTGACCACTCCTGAATATCCCCCCGTAAATTTGGCTCAGTTTGAGCAGCTTAAGTCATCTCAGGGCGGTGTGGTCAGCAGTTTGAGGGAATCATGGCAGACGTTGAGACAGATGCCCAACATTATGCAACAGTTGGCTAAAATCCAATTTTTCACCTGGCTGGGTATTTTTTGTTTCTTGCTGTATTTCCCTCCCGCAGTGGCGCGCAATATTTTTGGCGCGACTAGTCAGAATTCTCTGCTTTACAGTGACGGGATCGAATGGGCGGGAATTTGTTTTGCGGTTTATAACGCCGTATGTGTGGGGTTTTCTTTTGTTATTCCCCGTATTGCTAAATATTTAGGTTGTCCTTTGACTCATGGTTTATGTTTATTCTGTGGCGGTATTTGCTTAGTATCTTTGTTAACTATCCATAATCAATATGTTTTACTTTTGGCAATGTTGGGCTTGGGGATTGCTTGGGCTAGTGCCTTGATTATGCCCTATGTCATGTTGAGTGGTTCAATTCCGTCCCAGCGCCAAGGAATTTATCAGGGAATATTTAATTTTTTTATCGTGTTACCAGAAGTTGTAGCAGCCTTGGGTTTTGGCTGGATTATGCAGTATTTACTGCACGAAGATCGCTTATTGGCAGTTGTTTTAGGTGGAGTGTCCTTGATTATTGCAGCGGGATTAACGTTTTTTCTGCAAAATACGGATGATTTAACGGGTGATTTAATTGTAGAGATGCCAGATAGTACACAAGATTTGACCTCAGTAAGAGAAGCTCAAGCAGATGAGCAGAGAGTATTATGATTAAGCAATTCGATCGCTTGCCTCAACTGCTCCTATTAGCCGTTACAGTCTTAATTTATAACGTGATGGCAATGGCGATCGCCAATTCACTATTCGTCAGTCAAGTAGGTGCGGGGCAGTTGCCGATCGCTTTTATGTTGATTGGCTTATGTTCTCTACCCATTTACGGTGCTTTTTCGCAAATTGCCGATCGCTATAGTCGCCCCCAAGTATTTCGCTATGTACTATTAGGCTCAATTGTCTTGATGGTAGGTTTGAGGTGGTTGATTAACCTAGATGTAACTTGGGTTTATTATGTGCTGCTGATGGCGATTTTTTTTCAGTGGGATTTTTATAATAATTTGCTCTATCCTGGGCTGCTGACAGACTATTTTACGATTCTGGAATATAAGCGCTATGCTCCTTTTATCGGCATTGCTCAGGCAGTAGGAACTTTAGTTGGGGGTGGTTTAACCCTGCTGCTATCTAATTATTTTCCTAGCCCAGAATTATTGTGGTGTTTGCCCTGGTTTATGGCGATCGCTTTTGGGCAGTTGGTTTATTTGGAACGTTCTCAGCGTCGTTTACAAACTCCCCCCAAAGAGGAAAAACTCAACCTATGGGAATCTTGGAAAATCTTACCCGAATTGGGTAAACGTTATCCCCTGGTGTTGTTTTTGGCTAGCAGTACTTTTCTCTTGGTAATTATCTATATCTGCTCTGAATTCCTCTGGTTTAATATCTATGGACAGCAGTTTGATGAGTCTGAACTAACAGGATTTCTCGGATTGATGCGGATGATTATTTCTTTAATTCAGGTGGTATTTCTGTATGGTATTACTCGCCCATTACTCAAATGGGTGGGAGTAGCCAGACTCAACGCTGTTTATCCGCTGACAACTTTACTCAGTTTAGGAGGGTTGCTGTTTAATTTTAAATTACCGATGGCGATCGCCTTGCAGATTAATGGTGATGCTCTTTATAAAGCCATCAACTTGCCCGTACATCAGCTTAACTATAATGGCATTCCCCATCAGTATGTGGGGCGGGTTCGAGCTTTGAGCGACGGTTTAATTTATTCTGTGGGCTTAACTCTGGCTGGACTAGTCTTGTGGCTCTGTCATCTTTATCTCAGCTTGGTGCAGATTACCTGGCTAGCGATAATTTTAACTCTGGTTTTGTTGCTGGTACGTATTCCGATGGGTAAATATTACATCCAAAGTTTAGAAGAGATGATTCGCACCGATATCATTAATCTAGATGATTTTGATGAGCCTGAAAATCAATTACCACCACAATCAAGTAGCGTCATTCGCGAATTTCTCACTAGTGACGATCGCTATCACCAACTTAAAGGTTTAGAGTTAGCTACTAATGTGAGTAATCCTGAACAGTTTTTTACCGAGGTGAAATCTTTATTACCTAATGCTGATAGTGCTTTGCGCCAGGGAATTTTAAAGCTGTATAGCAGCAATCAAACTATCCTCCCAGAATTTGCCTCGCTGTTAGCCGATCCTAATCCCAGTGTACGGGGAGTTGCTTTAGAAGTTTTAATTGCCAATCAGTATCCTTTTACTCCATCTGACTTAGAACCTTTAATAGTCGATCGAGATCTCGAAGTACAGACATTAGCCTTGGTTGCTAGCTTTCAAAACACTCAGACAAAAGACTTAGACTTTAAGATTGCCGAACAATTCTGGCAGCTTAAATTAACGGATGAAACGATCAAAGCGATCGCCAGAGTCGTGCGCTATAGTGGCAATCCTGAATTTGTCACCTTAATTGAATATTTACTCCCCCAAGCCAATCCTGAAGCCAAGCAAGCAGCCTTAGAAGCGCTGGTAAGTCTAGCTACGGCTCAAGACTCTAGTTTAACTAAAATTGCTGTAGCGGAAACCCAACATGACAACCCAGCCGTGCGAGTTGCTGCCTACAAACTCTTGGAAATTACCCATACTCCAGAAGCGATCGCCCAGGTAACTCAAGGATTAGGAGATGTCTCGGCGCAAGTGCGTCAACAGGTAGCCTGTACTCTAGCTGCCTATGGTAAACAAGGGTTAGCAATAGCTCAATCCCAGCTAACTGTACCAGATCCTCTAGTAGTTCAAACAGCGATCGCCGCGATCGCTAAATTAAACAATAAACGTGCCAACGAGATTCTGTTTCAACACCTAATTCCTGAATTTCAGCAGTTGAACCTAACTCGTAAATGGCAACAACAAATACCCACAGAAGATCCTAGCTGGCAATTTTTAGCCGTAGCTATTGAAGATTATCAACAACGGTTATTACAAAAAGTACTGTACATCCTTGCTTGTCTTGGCTATTCCCGCACCGTTAACTTAGTACAACGTATCTTCGTCACTGGCGAACGCCGAGATTTAGCTAATGCCGTCGAAATCCTCGCCTCCATCAATCATCGTCGTTTTGTTCAACCCTTAATGCCGTTATTAGAACAAAGAGTATCCAGCAAAACCCCCCGTAAACTAGAAGTTACTCCTCAATGGCTGGAAGACAAAGGCTATAAAATACTCCTGGAGGCTCTAGACTCAAGCGATCGCTGGATCAAAACAGGTGCATCTGTTGCCTTGGCGGTTGTGCCGACAGCCTTACTCAAAGATCCCGATCCCGTCGTACAATCAGTGACACGGGAAATGTTTCCTGTAGCTTATCAGCTTACCTGCCCTGTGAGTACCTCTATGAATCGATTGCTTTTATTGCGAAACATTGCTCTGTTTAAAAATCTTTCCCTTGATGAGCTGTTTTCCATCGATCAAGCACTAGAACAAAAACAGGTGTTGGGGGGAGAAACTATCTATACGGAAGGCAGTTGGGGCGGTCATTTATATATTATCGCTGCGGGCAAAATCCAAATTATTAAAGAGCTGGATGGAGAGCAACAGGTAATTAAACAGTTAACTACAGGGCAGTATTTTGGTGAAATTGCCCTATTTGATGAAGCTCTCCGCTGGGATGGAGCGATCGCCCTTGAAGATTCAACCCTACTTTGCTTAGAGAAAAAACGCTTTATTAGTCTAATTTCTCAACGCCCCCAGATCATTTTAGAACTCTGTCGCTTCTTGAGTCGCAGATTGAGAGACACAGATAAATATATGTCTGCTAAGAAAATGCATTCAGCCAACTAACTTTTTACGCTTGATGTGAATTAGCTTCGTTTATTTAAATGAACTATTAGACTTGGTAGGTTGGGTAGAACCAAGCGTGAAACCCAACAAAATCTTTTAATCGTTGGGTTTCGTGCCTCAACCCAACCTACTAGCTACAATTTAATTTTATTTCTACAGCTATTTTTGAGAATTGGTATCATTTGCTGATATGTTTGTAGGTTAAGGATACATTACCACTACATTATTATTTAGCAAAATTGATAGACGCTCATGAGTACTAGCCAGTCTTCGGGATCTTTGTGGCTGACAACATACAACTTATCCCCAAGTAAAGTTACTAAACTTTTGCTTTCGGCAATTGCCCTACTCATGTTGCTTAATTTGCTTGAAAGAGTCATAGTTCATTGGTTAAATTCTCAAGGAAATAGTCAATTAATTTCAATATATTTTAACTTTGATGAAGAAGCTAATCTACCTAGTTTATATTCATCCTTGACCTTAGGATTCTCTAGCTACTTGCTCGCTATAATTGCTACTTTTAGCAAACAAATAAAGGCTAAATATACTAGACATTGGCAAGCATTAGCTTGGATATTTTTGTATTTAGCAATCGATGAAATGTGCAGTATTCATGAATTACTAATTCCCATTTTAAAAGGAGTAGTAAATGCCCAAGGATTATTATATTTTCCCTGGGTAATTCCCGCATTTTGTTTGGTAATTATTTTTTTAATTATCTTTAGAAAATTTATTTTAGCTTTGCCCAATCAAACTAAAGTTTTCTTTTTATTGGCAGGAGCGATTTATATTTTTGGAGCTTTAGGCATGGAGATGATTGGCGGATACATTGCAGATCATTATGGATATAATACGATTTATGGAATTGCTTCGTCTATTGAAGAATTATCAGAGATGTTGGGCATAGTGGTGTTTATTAATGCACTATTAAACTATCTACAATCTCAAGTATCGGAACTACATTTTTGTCTATCTTTTCAGAGGCAGAAAAAAAATAGCTCGCTTCGTAAGATTGGTCATTAGGGACGCAATATGTAGCGATTATGCTCCCCTAAAGGATATGCGTAGCGGTATCTCCAACTATGCGAGACAAGTGCTTTAGCACTAGCTCCGCGTGACGCGACGTTAGGAGCTAATCCTTTAGGACGCGCCTAGCCTTCGGCATCGCCTGAATATATAGCAGTCCTATTTAATTCATGAAAATACATTGATTGGTTTTTAGGTAGTCCTAAAGGATACCGCTTCCCATATAGGTAGTAGGTAGTCCTAAAGGATACCGCTTCCCATATAGGTGGTAGAAATTTCTCATTTCATTGATGATTGCTATATTTGCCTTTCTATTGAGCAATAAAATGATCTTTGAAGTTAAATTTTAGTCGACTAATTTTTAACTTGAAATTACTAACTCAAGTCAAAGTTTAAATATATAGCCATAGGTAGATACGTAAGCAACCACTGTTAATCTTAAATATGATTAGCCGAAAAAATATTTTAAATTTAACTACACATACGAATTATGTTAAAAGGTGGTCAAATAAAAACTGCTGCCCTTTTGGGCTTAATGAGTGGACTATTAGTATTAGGTGGCTATTGGGCAACGGGTAATACTCAAGGAGCATTAATTGGTCTAGCATTTGCTGCTGTTACTAGCTTTGGCTCATGGTTTTACTCGGATAAGGCTGCATTAGCTGCATATAAAGCACAGCCCGTTACTCGCGAACAAGCACCAGAACTATACGACATGGTTGCAGGCTTAGCGAAAAAAGCAAATTTGCCCATGCCTAAACTAGCAGTTGTGCCGACTCAAACTCCCAACG
This sequence comes from Pleurocapsa minor HA4230-MV1, assembly GCA_019359095.1. Lineage (NCBI taxonomy): Bacteria > Bacillati > Cyanobacteriota > Cyanophyceae > Pleurocapsales > Pleurocapsaceae > Pleurocapsa > Pleurocapsa minor. The sequence goes on from JAHHHZ010000024.1 coordinate 54,376, forward strand.
CTTTTGCGACTGGAAGAAATCCCGATCATGCTGCTGTTGCGGTAACCGAAGGGATTATGCAAATTTTAGACAAAGATGAATTAGCAGGTGTCATTGCCCATGAATTAACTCATATCAGAAACCGTGATACTCTTACCCAAGCCGTTGCTGGTACTCTCGGTGGTGCAGTGACATTTCTCGGCAGAATGCTTTCTTTTGGTGCCATGTATGGCCCAGTAGATCGAGATAATCGTCAGGGTGGTAATCCCTTGGGAATTTTGGTTCTAGTTATCCTAGCGCCAATCTCAGCCTCGTTAATTCAAATGGCAATATCTCGTACTCGTGAATTTTCCGCAGATCGGGGTTCGGCAGAAATTACAGGTAATCCTCTAGCCTTAGCCAGTGCCTTACAAAAACTAGAATCGATTGGCAAGCAAATACCCATGAACGGTAATCCCGCATTTGAACCAGTCTTGATTATCAATCCTTTTTCTGGTGGTGGTTTACAGTCTCTATTTCGTACCCATCCCTCAACAGAAGAACGAGTACGCAAACTACAAGAACTAGCCCAGCAGCAACAAAACTACACTAGCTTTGCCTTAAACCAATAAATATGAACAATTTAATTAAACTAATTGCGATCGCCTTTTTTTACCTTGCGATCGCTTTTTTACCTCAGACGGCGCTAGCTGATACAGTTAAATCAAATAATGCTGATTCGACTAAACAGGCTGCCAAAGAAGTAGTTAAAGACACTGGGGTGAAAGAACAGTTTGGCAAGTCAGCTAAAGGTGAGCAACTCATCGATAATGCTCAGGATAAAGCTAATAAAAAACTGAATAATTTGTCTGATAAAGCCAAATCAGGGGAAGATTTACCTGATAGTGAAAAACTATTTTTGAAAAACTTACAGGGTAAATAAAACGATGCTCAAATGTTGCTTAAAAATATTAAGTGCAATGCTCTTAGTTGACGGATTACTCTATAGCAATCCGAGCAAGCAGTAATAGTTTATCAATGACAAATATTTAAGGAGATTATTGTTAGACTAGTTCTTCGCAACTTATCTATTCGTAGAATGGTCTTAAATCGGCAAGCTCTTGAATCAAAACTGCTCCAGCAATTACTAGCTCATCCCCAACTAAATTTCAAAATTTGGAGTGATGAAGAACTACTACAATCCATTCGATCAACTTTACAGCAACGATCGAGTAAAGAATTGTGGATTTTTGCTTATGGTTCATTAATTTGGAACCCACTATTTGATTATAGCGATCGCCGTTACGTTATGGCCGAAGGTTGGCAAAGGCACTTTTGCCTTCTTGCTCCTGTTGGTCGAGGTACAATTGATAATCCTGGTTTAATCTTAGGTTTAGAAGCAAACCAAAAAACTCTTTGTCAGGGTATTGCCTATCGTTTGCCGATCGATGAAAACTTAGAATCTGAATTATTGCTATTGTGGCGTAGAGAAATGGTTGTTGGTTCATATATTCCTACTTGGATTACTGGTAGAAATATTAATCAATCTTTAGGCGATTTAGCTACGGATGAAATAGAAATGTTAGCCTTTACTGTTAATCCACAACATTCCGTATACGTTAACAATTTAGCTACTCAAACAGTTGTGGAGTCTTTAGCTACTGCTCAAGGTATTTTGGGTACGTCTGCCGAATATCTATGCAATACTGTACAAGGTTTGTTAGCAGCAGGAATAGAAGACAGGGCATTAATTGAACTGGATGCTTTAGTAAAATCTAGACAGCAAAAGCTATTAAAAAATACAAAAAGATCAATTTAAAACTAATATTATGATAGTCAAAAGCGATCGCCATGTTGTCAGTTGAATCAAAGTAAAGATCCAGATTTTTACGCGAAAAAATAGCATGACTCATTTTGGTATCATTTGTCCCGCAGCGACAGGTCATCTTAATCCCATGACCACTTTAGGATACGAACTACAAAAACGTTGTCATCGCGTCAGTGTCATCAATGTTGAACATGTTCGCTCTCAAGCCATAGCAGCAGGATTAGAATTTCAGGAAATAGGCAAGTCAGATTATTCCTCAGAAGTAAAATCTTGGGCTGCCCAATTGGGCAATCTCAATGGTTTCCAGGCAGTAAAACATTCAGTTCAATGGATGGCTGCCGTAGCCAATACAACTCTACGAGATGCTCTTGAAGTAATTAGAGCCACAGGTATAGAAGCACTACTAATAGACCAGGCTTCTCCAGAAGGAGGTACGGTTGCTCAATATTTAGATCTCCCCTTTGTTAGTATTTGCAGTGCCATCATGCTTAATCGGGATCCAAATATACCTCCTGTTCTTACTTCTTGGAATTACGACCCTACCTGGCGAGGAGTTTTACACAATCGAATCGGTTATGGATTACTTGGCCAGGTTGCCAAACCAATTACCAAAACAATTCAGTCTTATCGTCAACAGTGGAATTTACCCGATCCCGATTCTGGTAGGGATGGCTATTCTCAACTAGCTCAGATCGCTCAACAGCCAGCCGAGTTTGAATTTCCTAGAAAAGAATTGCCAAGCTGCTTTCATTTTACCGGCCCTTTTAGCAATCCGATGAGTCGAGAACGAATTCCTTTCCCTTTTGAAAAGCTAACGGGACAACCTTTAATTTACGCCTCTTTAGGGACGTTGCAAAATCAATATCTCTGGATTTTTCAAGCGATCGCCCAAGCTTGTGCTGGATTAGATGTTCAATTAGTTATTTCTCTAGGAAGAAGAGCTAGTCCAAAATCTTTACCCCAATTGCCAGGAAAACAGTTAAAACGCTCGATCTCAAAAATAGCGGATATCTTTAATTCCCCTCTAACTACTCGTAAAGATATACGGTATGTATCTAATGATTGAATCTTTGAAAAATCTTCGCAATTTTTAGAGTTAAAGGATCTAGTTCAATACTTAAAGTTTCTGACTGCTTTTCCCGTAAGCTTGTTGTTTCTAGGGTACTAGAATAAACATTGAAGGACAGAAAATGATTAGATATCTCAATTATTTGCAAGAAAATACCGTCTAAACAAACGCAATCCATAACTGATAAATAATCAACTAAATCACTCTCAAATGAGACTTTCATCAATAAGTTTCCATTCGATAGTGATTCTCGTGAAACAAGTTTAGCTGCTCCTGTAGGAATTCCATAGAAAAATGTTCCAGGTATTTCTTCTCCTAAACGAACTGCTGGTTCTAAATTAACCTTTTCTTGAGGTAAATAGTTTTTAGATTGATACAAATTAGAATTGTAGAACTTTAAATAATTAACTTCATTATTAACATCTTTTGATAAAACTCTTAATACTCGTCCATTAATAGCAATATGAGATTTAATTTCAATCTCAGCAGCAAAGTCTGAATCGACTTTGATAACTAATTCAGGTTCGATTTGTTCGACAATTCCCGTATCTTTGATAACTCCAATAAACATTTATACAGTTTTGTTATAAAAATTATTTTTACTTTAGCCAAACAGTTTGGATCGTAAACACTTCAGTAACTTAACATTTACTGTCCCTACTGCATAGTGTTTTTTTACAGATTATATAGCGAAGTCCTACTATACAAAGCCGTAGACATTTGGTTCTCTGACAATATGTACTGATTGCATACATCATATAACAAACCTAGTTTTTAGTAATCTCAATCTTATATTTATTCAAGAATTAAGTGGTAAAAAAGATTAAATTCCTGAGTTCATCTTATATTTTCAATATATTCACAGCATTGGATTCTAGTAAATTTTATCTATTTTGAATAATTGTATTCAGATTAAGAATAATATGCAAAAAACTCTTGCCGCGAAGGGGCAAAAGTCAATAATTTTTTCTGGTTAATTTTCTCTAGCAGTGGAACTGTAGAAGTAATAATCAGTGGCGTAACCTACAGAAATCTCTGTATTTTGGCGATCGCGATCGCAATTTTGCTTAGGAAGGTGATCGCCAGTCTTATACAAACGCTGAATCCATACTTTTAATTTTGCTTTTTAATTTTGCTATTTTTTAGCTTTTGTTGGGTTGCACTATTGTTTAACCCAACTTACTAAGTCTCCAATGACTTTTGAGAATTAGTATTAATTATTACTATTAAGACTCAAATTATCATCAGTACTATAGCCTACAGCATCACGCATAAATGTTAATTGCTGAGAAAAATCAATTGTTTTGAGAGATTTTACTAACTCTTGTCCTTCGTTAGATAACTGATAGTCGCTAGGAAACTCTACTACAGAACCTTGTTCCATTTCTGCTGCCAATTGATACCAGAAAAATAGTTTTTGATTAGAAGAATATGATTTATAAGTACTAAATTCTTCGCGATCGCTACCAGCTAAAATATCTTTTTGCACCTGTAGCTGATCCTCTTTTGACATTGCTTTAATACTGTCAATCAAGCTATTAGCCTGTTCTAAGTTTTCGCCTTCTCTCTCTGCCTCAGGAGTAATTTTATCCTTGACTAAATCTTGATATAAAAACCACAAGACAGCAAGTTGATCGTCACTAGATAATGACTGCAATTGGGAAATTTTTTCTTCTACTGCTTGACTCATAAATTACCTCTAAATTTTGTACAAGATCGCAGAATTAATTACTAACTATTTAATAATTAATTGCTTACTCTATGTTCATAATGAACAATAATCTTTAGCACAACACCTATAGTTAGTTGTAGATCTAAAAAATTATTTAAGTATTTAAAATTAAACTTTTGTTAGAGGTTTAAGCAAAATTATGATTTAGCATCATGCTTTTTGGCAATTAGGTTAAAAATAATAGTTGTAAGATCTGCTCATCTAATTTAAGGTTATTGCTTCTCCAAACCAGTATTGATCTAGCTCAGCAAAAGTTTTGATCTGTAGACCATAAAGAGGATTGCCGATTAAAACTAATTTTTTGGTACGATCAACTGCTAAATAGGCAACAGCATGAGAAAATCTTACTCCTTTACCTGTTTTACTTTTTTCCTTAACATGCATTAAAGCGGGTTGACCTAACGTGATTAAATCATTAACAGTTAGATTATGACGATACTGGGGATTAAGATCTAGATTTTTTAAGGCTCTGATTTCCGCTAAGGTAGTTGTGCCAAAGCGATTAGTTTTGGTTAACTTGACTGCTTCTTTTTCAGTCAGGTGAGGATATTTTTGCGTATATCTAGCCAAAGTAGCAATACTAGCAGGAGCGCAGGTATAGGGAGTCGTCTGCATCACAATTCCAGCAATAATTTTTGGCTGAGCAACTAAAGCTTGTACTGGTCGGAGAAAAAACAGTAAGATACTTAGAGCAAAGGCGATCGCACCTGTAGCCACTAGTAATTGAAAAATTTTTTGTCGGGAGCGTTTACCCGATAATTCTAAGAAAACCAGCAATCCTAGGAAAAAACAGCCTAAACCGAGCAAAATTTCATTAAAATAACCCGCCAGATAAATCAAGAGCATAGGTGGAAAGATCTTGGGGAGCAAAGGGGCAAGATGAAACTTATCCAGTAGGATTAAGCTACCCAAAAAAGGCGCGATCGCTAATAATAAGTACAATAAAGGCTTTTGATAATTTTTCAGCGCATTATCAGAAGTAATTCCCTTGGCAGCTAGATTCTTACCCAAGATACAGCCACCACCGAAAGCCAAGACAGATACCAAAACTAAACTAATCATAAATAACTTACAGGTACTTGAAGTAACTCTGCTTTGAGGGTCTAATTCCAGTATGGAAAGCTTAGTTAGTAATGTCAGTGATCCTCAAAATTTAGGTAAACATAATTTTGCGCATGACAAAGGCAATTAAACTGGTGGCACAGACGACAGCTATTTGTCCAGGAAGAGGCTGGAGAGAATAAATTGCGATCGCCTGCATTAAAGAATTGATTTCTGCTCCCAAACCAGTAATAAAATACATTACCGTCAGATAAAAAACACCAACTAAATGAATCGCAATCAAACCTACCATACAGCTAGCAATTAGGGTGGCAAACTTAGCCAGACTTTGAAACGCCAGCCAGCCACAAAGCCAAGCACCAACCACAAATCCCAGTAGATAGCCAAAGTGGGGTTGTTGCAGATAAATCGCACCACCACCGCGATCGAATATCGGCAGACCCAAAAGACCTAATAAAATATAAATAATTTGGGACAGCATAGCTGCATTTTTGCCTCCCAAGCAAGCCGTCAGCAAGACTGCTCCAACCTGATAGCTTACTCCTAAAGTTTGTATGCCAAATCCGCTTCCCCACCATGACCAAGGCGCAGCAAAACTAGAGGCGGGAATAAAAGTGCCAGCAGCCGTTAAAATAACGCCAATAGCCGTCCACAGCATTACTTCTGGTAACGGAGGCACATGGGGACGATTTGGCTTATCTAGAGTGATTTCAAGCTGATTGCGCAACCACTTATTTTCTTGCTGTAATTTGTCTAGATGCTGTTGTTTTTGCTGTAGTAGCTGCTGAAGCTGATTGATAGTTGATTTAACAGGAGGCGGAGTAATTCCCCACTCATAGTCGTTAATCTCAGAATTGGGTTTGGGTAATTCTTTCAAGTTGGACATAGACAAGGAAGGTTGTGAGCATGATCCAGTTTAGCTGTGGATTAATTATTTGTGGATTAATTATTTCTGGAACTTATCCAGTCATGTAGTTTGTAATTTGCTCGTCCAGCTAGTCGAATTGAGTTTAATACCCTGATACTGTTTAACTTTCGCTAGGGTCATATAGTATGCCCAGACTTGATTGATGGGGCGATCGTCAAGACTGTACACTGTAACAGAAGCACGATAATATTCGTTAAGATGGGCTGCCCTTTGTGGCTGATAATCTTCTAATCTATCCAAACTATCTAAGATCTGAGCATCGTTAAAAGACAAGAGCATCCCTTGAACTTTGCTGTTTCCTTCCGTTATCGCAGGATAGCCTACAGGTAGAACATATAAATCGCCCCAGGTGTAGGCAGGAGTTTGAGCAATTACTTTGCCCTCACAATAGGCAGAAAAGTTCGCCTCCCCAGGTTTAAGCGTGCCATAGACAAAAACATCACAGGTTGATGATTCAGATTTCATTGGATAATGATAATTTGTTTAATTGTTAACAACTAGGATTTGATCAATTGAAAGTAGCTACTTGGAACGTTAATTCAATTCGGACTCGTTTGCAAATCGTTACAGATTGGCTACAGCAACATCAGGTAGATGTACTCTGTCTCCAGGAAACCAAAGTTCAAGATCACGAATTTCCGCGATCGCCTTTTGAGGATTTGGGTTACAACATCTATATTTCAGGTCAAAAATCCTATAATGGCGTAGCTCTTTTAAGTTTAAATCCACTGACGGATGTTAGCTGTGGTTTTAGTCCCATAGTCGGCGAAATAGTCGGTGAGGTAGGGGATCTCGATTTACAAAAGCGGGTGATTAGTGGGGTGATTGATGGGGTCAGGATCGTTAATCTCTATGTGCCTAACGGTTCTGCGATCGCCAGTGACAAATATTTATATAAGCTGGCATGGCTCAAGATGCTGCGCACATATCTCCAAAAGTTGCAGGCTCAAAAACTAGAAATTTGTGTCTGTGGTGATTTTAATATTGCCTTAGAAGATAAAGATATCTACACAAACAAAGGGAGAGACCAACATATCATGTCTTCTGCGCTGGAAAGAGAGGCGTTAAACCAGGTATTGGCATTAGGTTTTCAGGATGCTTTTCGCAAGTTTACCAATGAGCCAGAACAATATAGCTGGTGGGATTATCGTTCTGGTGGTTTTGCGCGTAATCGCGGTTGGCGCATCGATCATCACTATCTTACAGAGAAGCTCTATCAACAAGCGATTAAATGCTGGATTGATGTTGAACCCAGGAAGCTAGAAAAACCCAGCGATCACGCCCCAGTAGTGGTGGTATTTTAAATAGAGGCGTTGCTGATTAACTAATGCTATACAAAGGATTACTGCTCGCAGCTATAAGCTATAAGCACGGGGCGTAAGCCCCAAGCGCGAAGCGCGCTTGCCCCGAAGGGGCTGTAGCTTTTAGTTAATTTTTACTGTTTGGTAGGGGAACAAAATATTTTATAAACATTACGCCTTTACCAACACCTAAATAGATTATCAATTTAGAACATCGACAAGTCTATAAAGCGATCGCGCCAGAGGTCAATAATCTTCGGCGTAATCCCAAAATGACGACCATAACTAAAGTTTCTGCTGGCAATACCTCATCACAGTTGCGGGACAGTGTTGGACTTGTACCAAACTTTCCCGATTACTTCTAAATAGATGTTGCTAATTAGAACCGAACAATACCTACACTAGCAAGATTAGACCAGATAGAGAGTACGTTGAGCAAAACTTAGCTTTAATTTAAATAACTAAAATTTTTCTTTGTTAATTGATTTGATTAACACAACAATTAATACAAAGATAGCGCAACAAAATACTGCCACCATATTTTCTTGAATTTGTGGTGATATTACGACAATAAATCCTTGTCCTTTGATCAACGCCGAAAAACTTGAAACGCAAAACGGCATCAGATATAGCCTCAATGTCTGCCAAGGATCTTTGAACCCAATTTTTTGGGAAGAAACACTCAAAATCAAACCAGTACCAATTACAGCACTAATTCCAATTGCATTAATCCATATTTTCGGTGAAGGATCGAAATAAAAACCAACGATTACAAAATACCAAATCAAATAACACCAGAGAATTGCTTTATCTAATTTGAGTTGATAAAAATACTTAGTCAACAATTTCATTTAGTTAAGATATTTTTTGACTGAGATTCAGGATCAAGCTTATCTAACATTGACTTGAAGCATTGTCTAATTGATTACCTTACCAAAAAAGGCAAAAACTCTAATAAACCCTAGTACATCTGTAGTTTTTTTACTACCTAATTTTTTACTACCTAATATGAGCGAATTTACCAGCAACAATATAGATAACTCTAATCAAAAAGCACTGAAATTCGCTTTTAAATTTATCTTTCGTATTGCACTAATATTTAGGTAGTAGTATTTCAAGAATGTCCTAACGTTTTTACGTATGACTATAATTTTGCTGGAACAGGTTTTTGATTAAAATGTCACTTCTAAAAGTCCAAACTACAAAACCTAATCCTCAAGTATTAGAAATCCCCTTAGAACATCGATAAGTCTATGAAGCGATCGCCTTGCAAAATGTAGATTTAGCTCAAGCAACAATTAAAGAACATTACCAGAGATCTTTAATCTTGCCTTGACGGAGTTGGCGGTAACCTCAGCGAAAACCCTGTTCGTCGGTGACTCAATTACTCACGATTATCAAGGTGCAATTAATGCAGGAATTGATTTTTGTTATTATCAAAAGCGATCGCCAACTGTGGAAGTCGTTCAATCGCAATCACCGAAACTAGATTTCCAACCTCAATACACCATTGAAAATATGAGCCAGTTAATTAATATTTTAAATCAGGGTTGATCGGGGCGAATGACCCTAAAGGATTAGTTCCGCGTCACCATTCGCCCCTACATTATGTATTTACGGTGCTTGCCAAATACGTTGATGATAATCTTCTAACTTAGCGTAGGGATCGCTAGCATGATGATGGTGATGTCCGTGTCCATGTTCGTGTCCGTGTCCATGTTCGTGTCCGTGTCCGTGTCCATGTCCGTGTCCATGTCCGTGTTCATCTACTGCTGCTAGGCGAAATTTACACATTTCGCAGTTCATGGCTACTTGACCCAACTGCGCTTCTATTTCCCTTTCCCGAAACACCTGTAGCAACTGAGTAGCAATACCCATTTCTGGTAAACAAGCAAAATCGATTTCAGGATGTTGTTCTTCTTGTTGAGCAGTAAGATTTTGGATCTTTTCCATCAATGTGCCAGTAAACAAGAAATAGGGCAGCACAATTACTCGTTTTGCCTGATATAGATATGCTCGATGGAAACCTTCTTCTAGACGGGGATGGGTAATACCAATAAAGCAAGTTTCTACTGTTTTATAGCCACTACCTTCCCACATAATGCGGGCTAGTTTGCAGACATCACCATTGGCATCAGGATCGCTAGAACCTCGACCTACAAACAGTAGTACAGTATCTGCACGGTCAATATTACGCGGATTATGTTCTGGCTGATCTAATTCTGCCAAGCGATCGCGCCAGAGGTTAATAATCTTCGGTGTAATCCCAAAATGACGACCATAACTAAAGTTAATTTGCGGATAGGGCGATCGCGCTCGATCTAGTTCGTTGGTAACATCAAACTTATTATGTCTGGCAGCAAATAATAAAATGGGCAGCGCTGTAATGTCTGTATAGCCTCGTTCGACACAAGCTTTAACACCCTCCTCAATTGTGGGTTCAGTTAATTCTAGAAAACAGGGAATTACAGGACGAGAAGTGTCTAACTTTTGGTAAGTCTCCACAAAATCAATGAAGGTTTGTCTGCCGCGATCGTTTCTAGTACCGTGACCGATGGCGAGTAAAGGTCTTTGATAGGGTAAGGGCGGTAATTGTAGGGAATTAGAGTTGGTTTGAACTAAAGCATTGACCATGAATATCTGTACCTCGCAGATTTAATTTAGCTAACTATGGCGATTAGATCGGCGGGCATCCTGACTAAGAGATAATCTGCTGGCGCTACCTCATCACAGTTGCGGGACAGCGTTGGACTTGCACCAAACTTTCCCCATTACTTCTAAATAGATGTTGCTAATTAGAACCGAACAATACCTACCCTAGCAAGATTAGCTTAGATAGAACGCGCTTTGAGCAAAACTTAGCTTTAGTTTAAATAAGTAGAGAGTTCGATCTGACAATGATCTAAATGATCTGTCGAACCAAACTCTCTTATTACTTAATATTTATGGAATTGATGAGTGCAATTTATGATTTAAAACAATCAAGAAGGCAAGACCTTACATAATCCCTAGCTGACCCAGAATGCCGTTCCCAGTAAAGTATTCCACTGCCATAGCAGTAACGAAACCTAACATAGCTAAACGACCATTCCAATCTTCTGCAAATTTAGTAAAGCCAAACTTATTTTCTGGTTCCATGAGTTTTTACCTGCGTTAGTAAGTATGAATATATATTAACGCAAGTAAATTTTTATTAATGTAAGTTGACATACAAAACTGTAATAAAATTCAAAATCTTCAAAATCTGTTTAAGTCAAAGCCAGTGCAAATATATTTGGACTTGTTTTTTTTTAACTTTTAGCATAGTATCTTAACTATGGAAAACAAATATTCATAGATTTAAGTCTATTTTCTAGGAAGCATCATGAATTACTTATTCTCAGGTCAAAATACTCTAGTTTGGTTGTGTTTCATTGCTTATGCTTTTACGGCAGTTTTTTTAATACCCAATATGAGCGAATTTAGCACCAACAACATAGATACCTCTAATCAAAAAGCATTAGAATTCGCTTCTAAATTTATCTTTCGTATTGCACTAATATTTCCGATGCTTTTTTTACTTAAAAATGCTATTTAGCTAGTTGCAGTTGTTTTAGATTGGTTGTTGGAAAATGTTAGAAGCTTTAGTATTCGCTACTGTTTTATGTGGTTTTTTTGGCATCATTTTTAAGCAAAATCTAGTGATGAAGATCATTTCAATGGACATTATGAGTACAGGAGTGATCGCCTACTATATTGTGGTAGCTTCCCGTAGTGGCTTATTTACGCCGATTGTTGGCAATAGAGAGCAGGTTACTTATGCCGATCCTGTACCTCAAGCGATTATTTTAACGGCGATTGTCATTGGGTTTTCGATTCAGGCTTTAATGCTGGTGGGGGTGATGAAGCTAGCAAAAAATAACCCTACTTTAGAAACTAGCGCGATCGAGGAAAATAATACGCCATGAGCAATATAACGATCGCCTGGCTAGCTTTGTCTTTTTTGATCGGGTTTGTGATTTATCTGTTACCTAAGCTAGATCGCCTTTTAGCATTAGGCATGGCTGTAGTTTCCGCTGCTTATGCCGTGCTAATATTTCTCGAGCGATCGCCTTTAAATATTCAGTTAGTAGATAATTTTGGCGTTACTTTAACCGTCGATCGCTTAAGTGGCTTTTTTATCTTAACCAATGCTTTGGTAACAGCAGCAGTGATTGTTTACTGTTGGCAAACTGGTAAAACCGCCTTCTTTTACATGCAGCTAATTATTCTTCATGGCAGCGTTAACGCTGTTTTTATTTGTGCAGATTTTATTAGTTTATATGTGGCGTTAGAAGTAATCAGTATTGCTTCATTTCTCTTGATTGCTTATCCTCGAACAGATGCAGCAATTTGGGTTGGTTTACGCTATTTATTTACCAGTAATGTAGCCATGCTATTTTATCTGGTGGGAGCGGTGTTGGTATATCAAGCACATCATAGTTTTAACTATGCGGGTTTACAAGGTTCTCCCCCAGAAGCTGTGGCGCTTATTTTTCTCGGATTACTAGTTAAAGGGGGAATTTTTGTGTCTGGCTTATGGTTGCCCCTAACCCATTCCGAATCAGAAAGCCCAGTATCAGCTCTACTTTCGGGAGTGGTAGTTAAGGCAGGGGTATTTCCGCTGGTGCGTTGTGCCTTAATGCTCGAAGAAATCGATCCGATCGTGCGCTTTTTTGGGGTAGCTACAGCACTTTTTGGAGTAGGTTTTGCGGTATTGGAAAAAGATACCAAGCGGATGTTAGCATTTCACACGATTTCCCAGTTGGGTTTTGTTTTGGCTGCGCCTGTGGTTGGCGGGTTTTATGCTCTGACTCACGGTTTAGTCAAATCCGCACTATTTCTGATTGCAGGTGTTTTACCTAGTCGTAACTTCAAACAATTACAGCAGCAACCAATTGAGAACAAGATTTGGCTGGTTTTAGCGATCGCCAGTTTTTCCATCTCTGGTTTTCCGTTACTGTCTGGTTTTGGTGCCAAGATCTTAACTAGTAAAAATTTACTCCCCTGGCAGGCGATCGCGATGAATATTGCTGCCCTAGGTACGGCGATTTCCTTTGCTAAATTTATTTTTTTACCACATAAAAACTTTCACCGACAAGTAGAAGAAAGCAAGCTGGAGGAAAAAGAACTTCAACCTGGGTTTTGGTGGGCGATGGTTATTTTACTCGGAGGTTTAGTGGCAGCTAACGTATTTTATTATGAAGCTTACAGCATCACCAATACAATTAAGCCTTTAGCAACCATCGCTTTAGGTTGGCTGGCATATCTTTTAATCTTTAAAAAACTAGTCATCAAACTACCCCGCCATTTTGAGCAGTTCGATCATTTAACAGGGGTAATGAGCTTGATGTTAATCCTACTTTTCTGGATCGTATGGACACAAACACAATATTTAACGTAATTTTACGACTCACAATTTGGTTGTTGCTGACCAATAATTTTGGGTTACTTAATTTTTCCATCGGTTTGGCGATCGCTCTTTTATTACCCCAGAGTAAAACCTCCCCAGAAAAAATCAAGGATTGGCTAGAGGTATTATGGAAAATTATCAAAGCAATACCCCAGGCATATCTTGAAGCAATTCAAATTATGCTGCGTCCCCACGAGCGAGAAGATATTGTCCGAGAAAGAGTCAAACCTAATCGCACGCCAGGATTAATTTTTCTCGATATTTTTCTGATTACCTTTACCCCTAAAACTATTGTTACCAAATATGACGAACGAGGTTGGTATGAAGTACATCAAGTTGCTAAAAAAAGACGAAATAATAGTTAAGAAATAATTTAGTAATGTGCATTTTAAAGCTAATAATTAACAAAAAATATTATCTACATGATTATAATTTTTACTTTGAAAATGTTCGTCAATGAACATTTTATACTTGATAAATAGCCCTTGAGCAAAGCACAAATAGCTCTAAAATTGATTGTTGCTAAATAATCAAAAAAATTGACTTATAAAAAAGCTGCTCTTATTGAGGCTTATATCATTCACTCAAAGCATTTTAGCGACATCAAAATGTTACCTTATGAACATTTTCAACCAGAGTAAAAACTAGTATGTCTTAAGCAAAATTTAAGCTAAAAACCAAAATAAATTTAAATCTAATATATTTAGCACTTGAGCAAATTGAAAAAATGGATTCAATTTTAATTGCCATGATTTTAGCTTTATTAATACCCATTTATGAAGCTTGGCACAATGATGATATTTGGCAAAAAATGTTGGCGGTTGCCAGTATTGCCAGCAAAACCTCAATTATAATGCTGTTCATTTCGGTTTTAAGAGATGATTGGTCAATTGGCGTGGTAGCGGTGATTATCCTCAGCGTGGGCAATGCAGGATTGATGTTGATGGCGCATTTAATTAAAAGGTTAAACAGAGCATGATTAATATTTTTAGTTACAGTTTGATAGTAATCGGGATGATCTTTTGGGTTTGGGGAACTTTGCCTTTAATTGGCAATAAATCAGTTTTATTTAAGCTTCACAGCCTTTCGGTTGCCGATACTCTTGGTTCAATGGCGATTTTAGCAGGATTACTAATCAAAGTACCCAGTGAATGGTCTTTCTTACTTTTAGCAATTATCAGCCTAGCAATCTGGAATACAGTGCTGGGTTACGTCTTGGCATATTGTTCTAGCGATCGACAACTAACAAGGGAACATGATTGATAAATACGTTTATATAATTGTTGCTTTACTGCCATTAACATCTTTAATGTTGGTATCTCAGGTAAATCCCTATTACGCTTTAGTGATGCGAGCCATTGTCGGAGCGATCGCTGCATTAAGCTATGTGATTTTAGGTGCTGCGGATGTGGCTTTAACTGAAGCTTTAGTTGGCACAATGTTGGCAGTTACGCTTTATCTAATTGCCGTGCGTTCTTCTCTAGTCATGCGTCTGGGAATAATTAAGCAAGATGCTTCAGCACCAGAAAGTTACTTTACAGAACTAGTAACTAACTTGAAAAAAGCCCTCAATAAATATTATCTACGTTTAGAACTAATTGAATATCCCGATCATAAATCTTTAAAACAGGCATTAGTTAGTCAAGAAATTCACGCCACCTGTATCGAACAACAGCCTGAACCTAACTCAGAGGCAAAATATCAAACGGCAATCAGAGTACATCGTTTATTTGAAATTATGCAGCAAGAATTAACAGCGCCCGAAACAACTTTGACTTATGTACCCATAGCAAATCAGGAGCATCAATAATGAAATGGGCTTATATTCTCGCTGGCATCGCCTTATTTATCAAGATGATTGTTATTCCCAACCCCACAGCAGAATTAGCAGGAATATCCATCGTCGAATCCATCGTCGAAGATACTGGTGTCAGCAATGTCGTATCGGGAATTATTTTCCGCAACCGCCTTTATGACACAATCTTTGAAGTCGTAGTGTTTACGATCGCCATTTTAGGAGTCAAGTTTCTTCTGGCAAACGAAACACCCATAGAAACTGTGGTTCAATTTAGCGATCGCCCTTCGATGATTCTCGCACGCCTGGGGGCAACTATTGCTGCCCTGGTAAGTATTGAACTGGCAATTCGCGGACATCTTAGTCCTGGTGGTGGTTTTGCTGCGGGGGTAGCAGGAGGTACGGCGATCGGCTTGATTGCGATCACTTCATCTACTGAATGGATGGAAGGGATCTATGAAAAATATCATGCTGTTACCTGGGAGAAAATTTCGGTACTCATCTTCATTGTCTTGGCTGTCATTACTTTGATTGGGTGGGAGTTACCCTATGGAGAATTAGGTTCATTGTTTAGCGGTGGTATTATTCCTCTGTTAAATATTTTAGTGGCAGTTAAAGTAGCATTAGGCTCTTGGGCAGCAATTTTACTTTTTACTCGCTATCGAGGATTACTTTAACTAGCTATAAGCGCAGCGCGTAGCGCAGATCGTCGTAAGACGACTGGGACGCGGTAGCGTCCGCAGCTATAAGCTCTAAGCTCTACCCCTGTTAAGATATTTTTATGTACTTTAATTCTTAATGTTAAAAACTTTGCCAAATGGTCTAATCCAATTGCTTATAGCTTGAAACCTCTAGCTTAAAGCTATAAATAATTATTCACCTTGAGTAAGAATTCGTGCAGGATTACTCAAGGATTTTTTGTCTAAATATACTAATTTTCTTAATGTTGCTACTAGTAATGGCGATCGCCTTGAACCAAGAACCTTACTGATGAAGTGTTTGGGTCATTAAATCACCTGTGTCAGGAATGCATCTAACTAAAGACCTAATTAAGATAGAGCGGGTGTTGGTGCTAATTAAATTACTCAATTTTGTTAAAAACAAGACACTTTACACAAATATCTAGCATAATAAATCTGGCAAGATTTTCATTGTAAACAATTCATTTAAGTACTAAGTTAATTGATAAAGGTTAAAAGAATGGAACAAATGGGGACTCATCTGGTCATAGACGCTTGGCAAGCACCGGCTGAATTACTCAACGATCCCGAAGCGATACGTGAAGCATTGATTGAAGCGATTACTGTGGGTAAGGCAACTTTGATTGACATGTGCGTTCATCAATTCAGTCCTCATGGTGTTACGGCTACGGCTACTCTGGCAGAGTCTCATATTGCAATTCATACCTGGCCAGAGCATGGTTATTTTGCTGCTGACTTGTTCTTTTGTGGCGCAGGTCAACCAGAAATGGCAGCAAAGGTTTTACAACGCGCGTTGAAAGCAAGACAGGTCAAAATCCAAGAATTGCAACGCGGTTTCATTCCAGCATCACTCAATACAATTTCATCTAGGGGAGGCTAGTACCATAAATAACCATGTCAAATTACCCAAAACAAAAATTAAAATTGACGACGAAGAAATATAAAATTATCCCCTAATTAATTGAGCTAGATGTGGTTAAGCAGGGATAATGGGTTGTAAAGTGATCAAACTAGCCCTCCACAATATTTATCTAGCTCAATATGGCTAATATTTCTACCGATTTTGTCATCAAGCTAGCTCTTATCCTGGTTTTAAGTGTATTACCGTCCTTAGTCTATTTATTCGTATTTCAAAAAGCTAAGAAGCGGTGGCAAGCAAGGTTAAGACGCGCTCAAAACTTAAATGCTTATCACTATGGCTATCGAGATGGGCGAAATCGTGATTCTTATAGCTATAGTAATGATTCGTATCTGCAAGCAGATCGCCGTAGACCAGTAACAAAATATTTTATTGGTGACACTACCTGTATCAATAATGCTCACTCGCCCTATATCCGCTGTGCCATCAACCCTGAAGGCCCTTGTGACGAATGCGTTCATTATGAAAAGCATAACAATGACGAATGTGACTAAATAAATTTCCTGAAGCTCAAATTAATTTAGATGCCGTTTGAGGATAGTTAAGCTAATTTACAACCGAAAGCGATTACTCATT
Source organism: Pleurocapsa minor HA4230-MV1 (assembly GCA_019359095.1). Classification (NCBI taxonomy): domain Bacteria; kingdom Bacillati; phylum Cyanobacteriota; class Cyanophyceae; order Pleurocapsales; family Pleurocapsaceae; genus Pleurocapsa; species Pleurocapsa minor. Next base: position 71,676 of record JAHHHZ010000024.1, read on the forward strand.
TCACAAGATTAATGTCTGACTTCCTAGATCCCCAGCTTCTAATTAACGGCATAGCTATTGGTAGTATTCTTGCCTTAGCTGCTATTGGTTTAACTCTTACCTATGGCATCCTCAAGCTTTCTAATTTCGCTCATGGTGACTTTATGACCTTGGGAGCTTATCTAACCTGGTTGGTCAATGATAGCGGGTTAAATATCTGGCTTTCCATGTTAATCGCAGCAGCAGGAACAATTGTTGCCATGTTGATTGCCGAATATTTGCTTTGGAAACCCATGCGCGATCGCCGTGCTAGTGATACTACCTTGATCATTATTTCCATCGGACTAGCTCTATTTTTACGCAATGGAATTTTGCTAATTTACGGTGGTAGTAATCAGCAATATCTCTTACCTGTAGTCCGCGCTTTGGAGTTTGGGGATTTGAGGATTGCCTATTATCGCTTAGTTGTTGTGGGATTAGCGATCGCTGCGATCGTTGCTCTCCATCTGATCCTCAAAAACACTAAAATTGGCAAAGCCATGCGAGCCGTATCTGATAACATTGACTTGGCAAGGGTTTCAGGTATAAATGTTGAGCGCATTGTTTTATGGACTTGGGTGATTACAGGGACGCTAACCGCTTTTGCTGGGGCGATGTATGGTCTAATTGCCGTGGTGCGTCCTAATATGGGCTGGTTTCTAATTTTGCCTATGTTTGCTGCGGTAATTTTGGGGGGAATTGGTAATGTCTATGGTGCGATCGCAGGAGCATTTATTATTGGTATTGCCCAAGAGTTAAGCGTCCCTCTATTGGGTTCGGAATACAAGCTAGGAGTTGCCTTAGCAATTATGATCGTAATTCTTTTAGTACGCCCTCAAGGACTCTTTAAAAGGTAAAGACTATTCGTGACAAGTTAAGGGACTACGATGTTTGTCAACTGGTTTTAAGCTATAAGCTCTAAGCTTTAAGTATTTAAGATATTGTCGAGCAACTTTTCCTGCTTAAAGGGTGATCGCCTATAAAATCAAACACATCGATATTTAGTTTTAGTTCATTAACATCACACCATCTGTAGTAGTTGACTAGCATCAGATTATCTTAACTTGTCACCAATGCCCATTACCCATTACTCATTACTCATTACTCATTACTCATTACTCATTACTCATTACTCATTACTCGTTACTCGTCGTTACCCATTACTCATTACTTCAATAAATTAATGTGTCTACTCAATTGAAAACTGCTGTAAGTGAATCTAAGCAATTTCCAGGGTAGCTAATGGCTCAGGAATGCCTTCGGAAGGTGCTTCAAACTCTCCTGACAAGACGTATTCCAATCTTAACTTCAACCAAGTAGCCAACTGCTTATTAGTGGTAACAACTGCTGCTGAAGGTTGGGGAATTGCTGTTTTTACCTCAGCCATTTCTGGTGCTGACAAAAAAGCAGGCTGCTTAATAAACCAAAAATCGATTTCCTGATTTCTTTCCTTATAATTACGAATTCTTTCTTCGATTACCTCTTCAAAAGGTTCTTCTTCCAATAAAAACTTTTGGCTAGCAGCAACATAATAGTAGGTAGTCATAATCGATTTCGTAATGGTGAACAAGTATTTACTAAATTTTTGTGGATACTTTTACTTACTCTTAATAGCTGATGGCAACAGTTGTAACAACAGTCGTAAGTAGTGTGACCTATGTTTATTGTTTCATATTCAGGATATAAGACGGTAGGGAAACATTGCAATAAATTAAGCCAACCGATCAAAGATAAAGATAATCACCTCACGGGGTGACAAAGCGAGCGAAGGCAAGATGAACAGTTAAAGATAACGGTGGGATGGTAAAAAAAGAGGGTCGAGATAATTGAGAAGACCCTCTGATTAAAATTCGGGCGGTCAACATTCTGGGGAGACCCCAGAATTACGCCCTCAAAATGTTGCCTGAATATTATCACAAATGTATTTCCCAAAGATTAACTCCTAGACAATATGCAACTCTAAGAATACTAATATTGCTCTTACAAAGCTACAGAAACATTCAGATAGAAAAACTAGCTGCTATCCTACCGATTCCCATCAAGTGCAGGAATATCGGAGTAGTCAATATCTTCATCCGCAAGAATTGCTAATTTAGCTTTTTGCTCTTCTGTAAGCTGCGTTTTGGTATCGAAAAACCCTAATTGGCAACCTTTTAAGGTTGAAAATTGGCAGAGAATACAAGCTCTTAATGCTTGCTTAGACGTTATCAATCGCTTTCCGTTTCTCTTTATTCGTGATTGAAATAATAGTACTATTCTAATCCTGATAAAAAATGACTATTCTTTTATAGAAAGCGATCGCTTTTCTAGGGCGATTGCTACTAATCAAAATGTCTGTTGCGATCGCCTGTCAGAAAAATTATTAAGGAGATCGCATTATCACCACATCAAACAAAAAAGCGATTACGCGATCGCTCTAATTACTTACTTTTTAGCTAATGCAATAGAATTAATTGGTAAAGCTTCTGCTTCGAGACGAGTTAGATCGACAACCTGACTAGCATGGTTTATGTCAATACCAACTAAATTACCCTCACTATCAAAGTCAAGTACAATGCTAGAAGAGACTTCCTGAGAGTCTGTGCTAGGTTTTTCATTCAAGCTAATATAAAGTGAGTCTGTTTCGGGATAGTAATTAAATTTCATAGTTATTGGTTCTTAAAATTTCGGTCTGGAAAAGCATTATGTATTGTTTCCCCATCTTCTAGGGTAACGACTCTAAGATATTTACTCAGTTCGGTAATGTATATCCAGTGACGAATTCGTCCATCGGTTTGTATTTCCTTTTTGACCAACTCTTTAATTGCTTTTTGACACCATTCTCGCTTGATATAAGGTCTTTTTACTAATACTTGCTCCTCAAAATAACGAGTTGTTTTCAAAATAATTTTCCTTATTCCTTTGAATTATCTATCTTATCTTCTTGCCGATCGCTTTCTGGGATTGGTTTATAAAAGGAATCGCTTTTGCGAGCGCCTTATCACTACATCAAATAAAAAAGCCCTAAAGGACATTATACCCTTGTGGTATAAACGATCGCCTTAACATCAATTCAAACAGAAAAGCGATCGCCTTATCACTACATCAAATAAAAAAGCCCTAAGTGTATTAACTTTAATTATTAGAACTATACCGATTAATTAGTCAAAATGATCGCCTGTCAGGAAAATTATTAATGAGATCGCTTTAACATCAATTCAAATAAAAAAGCGATCGCATTTAGTAAGTGCGATCGCTTTAAAAACCTACTAAAGTTAAACTAGTTAAAGTTAGTCGGAATAAGTATCTGTAATACCATTTACGGTAACAGTTACAGTACCTTGACCAGTATTGCTTTCAGGGTCGCTTACTGTGTAAGTAAAGGTTTGTGGAGGAGTAGCCTGCTGTCCATTGTTAAGAAGATTTAAAGAAGCACTAGGTCTTGGATCGTATTTCAAAATATATTTTCCTTTACTACTATATTCTGACGAATTTGGGTTTAGAATAAGCTCAACTGTTGCACCCAAAGGAAGTGTAACTGGACTTCCAACACTAATTGCTGAACTACCAATTTTAGTTATAGTTAAATTTTCTTTGGCAGTATTAGGATCGCTATCATTTCCAAGAACAAAAATCGATGTGGCAGTATTTTCATCTGTAGTAGCCGTATCATTTACAGCAACAGGATCGTCAGCAACACCATTAATGTTTACTGTTGCAGTAGCAGTGCTTGTACTCTTAGAATCGCTAACAGTATAAGTGAATTGCTCGGGATTCTGCCCAGTTTGACCTGGATTTAGTGATTCAAATTTACCGTTAGGATTATAAATAATATCACCATTACTTTTAACTGTCAGTAATGCACCAGAGGCCATAGTAACCTGACGGCTAGTAGTCGAACTATCAAAAGTATATTCTGTACCTCCAACATTAAACTTAGTTACTGTTAAAGCATCTCCTTCTGGATCGGTATCTCTACCATTATTGTTTGCAGGATTACCTCTAATCAAGTTATAAGTTCCTGTTGTATCTTCATCTGTAGTAATCGTATCTGGTTGTGCAGAAGGAGATTCATTTGCCAAGGTGTCAGTTACCATAATTAAAGCAGCACTTTGAAGTACTAAATCATCGTTGGTAGATACAGTCCCTGTGACTGAAGTTTGTCCAGGAGTTACATAACTAGAAACATTAAAAGTATCTAAATCTACGCCATAAGTAGTTGATAAACCGAGAGTATTAATCGAAGAATTGAACTGGTTAGTAATTGGGTTCAGTAAATCGATTAAAGTATTATTATTGAACCCTAATTTTTCATTAACTCCACCTAGAGATGCATCGCCCTCCCAAAGTAACATTGTGAATTTGGCCACTGGGTTATTGGCAACTTGAATTCCACCAAGAGTATAGTTAACACTCTCATTTCTTGATGCTTTAAAGCCTTCGTATAATTTAATAGTGTTTAATTTATCACGTGGGATAGAAGGATCTTCATAAATTACAATCAAAGACCATGCAGATAAAACAGCGCTAGATCCACAATAAGTTGAGGAAGTATTTACCGATAAATCTTTAAACTGATAACTGCCATTTCTTTTATTGGCAACCGCGCTTGTCACGTCTTTTACACCTTGGAAAAAACTATATGTTGAGTACGTATCTGTGTAAGTCTGATCTGCTGTTAATGATGTTCCATCTAAGGTTACTGTTCTATCTACAGTAGAACCTGAACCACCCCAATAAAGATAGGCTTTTTTAACAGTTGCATTACTAGGGATTCCAGATAGTTGTGCTGTAGAAGTGGAATTTAAACTACACGGATTTATTGAATCTGGATTGCTTCTTAATGTACCACCTGTAACTGTGTAGTTTACTTTACCTGAAAAAGTTTCTTTAGCACTAAGTGGTGTTCCTGCTGATGCGCTAGAAGCAATAAAGGCTTGACTTGCTGCTAAGAAGCTTGCCGTTAAAACACCTAAAAGAGTAGTTGAATTAAGTTTTTTAAGATTAATAAATTTAAGCATTTGAATTGAATTCCTTCGTTTCTAAATAAATAGTTTGTGTATTAGTTAATTTGAATGTTTTCTATGTTTGTCAGACTTTTTCTGCCAGTGAATCAACAATAACCGTGATGAATAGGCAACGTAAACTCTTGAAAATACTGAACTTATTTAGCTTTTTATTGCAAAGCAATCATGTTTACTGATTGTCTTTGACGAATTTGCGATGAAGAAGGTTATAAAATGCAGAATGTAATGCTCAAAAAAAAGCGACCACACTTAAGGCGATCGCTTGTAATTAATAACTGTAATTATTATGTATTGGTTAGTTTTTATCTATAAATAATTAGGTTTATTTTCTAGATAAATATACGTAAAATCAAGTACGTTTGAATAGTTAAATATTTTGATTTGGGGAATTAGGGAATTGGGGGATTAGGGAGTAACCTGATTTAAAGTGATTATTCTTACTTGATATAAAATATTGAAATGACTATAAATTGGTTTTTTTGTACTGAAAAAATAATTTATTGACTGGCGATCGCCAAACGTGGTTTAATTGAAATTAAGATTTTCATAATGGGAACATTTGGAGCTATGTATCGAAGTCACCACTCCCATCATAAAAAAATAATACCACAACAGCGATCGCTGAGTAAACTCAGAATTTTAAATATTTTTGCGTTGCTGATTTAGGAATAATAAAAATGAACTGTTGGTTGGTGAGCGCATTATCCGTAGCTTTGCGATCGCCTATTCAGCATTAAGGATTGAAGGACAAAACAGAGCGCCCTACTAGGTTAAGAAAAATAGTTTTTTTGTACTGAAAAAAATAATCTATTGACTAGCGATCGCCAAACGTGGTTTAATTAAAATTAAGATTTTCATAATGGAAGCATTTGGACCTATGCATTGAAGTCACCACTCCCATTATAAAAAAAATTATAACATACCAGCGATCGCTGAGTAAACCTTGAATTTTAAATATTTTCGCGTTGCTGGATTAAGGATTGAAAGAGAAAAGCGATCGCCCTACTGCTACCAAGAAACCACCAACGGCAGTAATCAAAACTCCAATCAACGTCCCCTAAAGGACTAGCTTCGCGTCGCATATCTGTGCTTTCTGTGAACCTTTAATTTCCTTGATATCTTCTACTGTGCTGTCAAGTTTAGTCTCTACCTTGGTTAATCTCAGATTTATATCAGTAACGTCTTTCTGAAGATGATCGAACTTTTGCTCAAACTTGTGATCGATGTGATCGAGCTTTTGCTCAAACTTCTTGTCAATATTGTCTAGTTTTTGATCCAACTTATTGAGAATTTCTTTAAGGTCGGATTCTATCTGTATGTTGCTCATTCTTATACTTTAGAGCCTTTCTATTTATTATTCAAAATTACTCGCTTTTATTATGAATAATTATAGCAGTTTAGCGATCGCTAAGTAAACCCTAAAATTTAACATAAAATCATCAAAAAAGCGCTGTTAATTTAATCGGTTAACAGCGCTTGTATATCAATTAGAAATGCTAAAGATAATTAAAAAATCCGTTTAATTACTTTTTAACTTATAGTTGCTATCTAGCCAGCATAGTGGAAGAGCTTCTCCTGAAGGAAAAACCAAATCAGATTTCTTGACGGGTTCAGGAGGCTGTTCATTCTGCCCTTCTTGAATCTGCACCATCACTTCTTCTTTAAAAGGATCGATCAGATCGCTTACTTCGTTAATCTCCACCAATCCATCATCCTCTTTGCTTTTTAATAGCATTAGCAACTCCCTACTTATGTTTATTAATTAAATCTTTTACTATTCAAAAGTATTACCAATTGGGGGTTGTTTTCATCTAACTACAGGCTTATTTATTGATCCATTGCCACAGGGGGTGTTTTTTCCCCTTAGCCTGAATGCTCTTGACTTGCCTTGCTAGCTGACGTTGTTCGCTAGCAGGTAGTCCCCAGATAATATTGCGACTTTGCCAAATTAAAACAGAGACAGTCGTAGCGACACAAAAAGCCAAGCAGAGAGTTGGAATTAAATTAAAATGAAATCCATAATAAACGGCTGCCCAAGTGAAATAGTCAAACCAGAGGGCAATCTCTGACTTAAGCTGCCAGAGAGCATAGATTCCGAGCGTTAGCCAACTAACCAAAACAAATAACCAGCGACCATATACTGTCAGACGATGGAGTTTAGCTACCTGTTGTTTAAAATCAGATTGATTGTTAGTCACTGTGTCTTGTTAGATAAGATATGTGGCAGTGTTGTTTGGTTAACGCTTGTGGACTTGGGGACTTGGGGACTTGGGGACTTGGGGCAATAATCGTATTATCTCCCTATTTCCTATTTCCTATTTCCTATTTCCTATTTCCTATTTCCTACTTCCTACCTCCTATTTCCTAAATTGTCATTATTCCGATGCGGTCGTGTCAGCAATTGCGATAGGCTGGTTGCTTTTACGGTTACGCCACCAAGCCAACAGAGTACTGGCAACAAAGATACTGGAATATGCACCGAGAACAAAGCCTACAATTAAAGCCAAAGCAAAATATTTCAGGGTTTGCCCGCCAAAGAAAAATATACCCAGCAATGGTAGCAAAGTAGTCAGGGTGGTGTTAATCGATCGCCCTAGGGTTTGAGTAACGGCATCGTCAACTACTTGATTAACTGTATTCTCAGGACTAGCTGCCATGTTTTCGCGGATGCGATCGTAAATTACGACAGTGTCGTTAACCGAGAAACCGACAATAGTTAGCAGTGACACGAGGAATAAACTATCTACTTCGACACCCATCGTTAAACCCAACACAGAAAATACCCCTGCCGTAATTAGTACATCATGAAACAATGCCAAAATCGCAAACAGGGCATAATCGAACTGGAAGCGAATACTTAAATAGACAATAATGCCAAAGAAAGAAACTAATAAGGCTAATATTCCCGAAACAAACAGTTCTTCACCAACAGTTGGCCCCACAGAATCGATCTGAAGGGTTTTACTATCAAATGCACCGATGAGATCGGTTAAAGAATTTAATAATTCCTCACGACGCTCGGTATCAAGATTTTCTGTCCTTACAGAAAGAATCTGTTGATCCTCCCCTATTAGCTGAATTGTACCGTTGCCTAATCCTTGCTCATTTAGTACTTCTCGTACCTGCGCTGCATCTATAGGCTGGTCACAATTATTGGCGATGGAACAATCACGGGCAATTTGGATACGAGTACCACCGACAAAGTCGAGACTAGGGCGGAGTGGTGTACCCAAGGTAGCAAAGGAAAAAATCATAGCGGCAATGCTGGCGACCATTGCTATTGCCGAAATTGCCCACCATAAGTTTCGTTTTTGAGTGACTCTAAATTTCATGAATTAATTACTGATGACTGATTGCTAGGGACTGAATTAATATTTGGGCAGAATAATTCTGGTTTTTGACGGATTTTCTTGTTGCTTAACACTACTAATAACATTAGAGTACGGCTACAGGTAATGGCGGTAAACATACTAACCACGACTCCAATCAAGAGAGTGATGGCAAAACCTTTAACCAGACCCGAACCTAGCCATAACAAAGCCAGACAGGCGATCGCTGTAGTGACATTACTGTCTAAAATACTCGAAAATGCCCGAAAGAAACCTGATTCGATCGACTTATAGAGGGTTTTACCTGCCTTTATTTCTTCTCTGGTACGTTCAAAAATTAGCACATTAGCATCTACTGCCATTCCAATACTGAGAATAAAGCCAGCAATTCCAGGTAGAGTCAAAGTAACCCCGATGAGGGCATAACAAGCCATGGTGAGCAAACCATAAACAATCAGAGCAACATCAGCAATTGCTCCTGGCAGACGATAGTAAGCCACCATAAAGACTAAGACCAAGAACAAGCCGACACTACCTGCAATAATGCTCTGACGGATACTATCTTGCCCCAGAGTTGCCCCAACGGTACGATTTTCCACCACAGATACGGGGAAGGGTAAAGAACCGCCTTTAATTTGGATCGCAAGATCTTTTGCTCCTTCAAGGTCAAAGTTGCCTGTAATGACGGCACGACCACCAGCAATTCCTGTATCGGCAAACTCAGGCCCAACTACGGGAGCGCTGAGGAGATCGTCATCCAGGAAAATACCAATACTCCGACCAGTCCCCGCCAAGTTTTTGGTTAACTCGGCAAATTTCTTACCCCCAGCATCATTAAAGTTAATAGCGACTTCCCAACGATTACCCGTTGCATCAGGTTGCGGGCGAGCATCAGTTAGATTTGTCCCTGTTAAACCGACGGATTCAAATAGGCTGGCGATCGCTTTATTTGATTCTTCCAGTGATTGTTTTACTTCGGCTATCTTCTCTTGATTTGCCTTTGCTAGCTCTCCCTGGGTCAAAATAGCCAATGCTGAAGTCTTTTGCTGCTTGACTTGATTCTCGGCTATAAATTCCCCTTCTGTGCCTTGTTTTTGCTGTTTAAACTCTAATTTAGCCGTTCCTTTTAAGCGTCTTTCTGCTTCTTCAGGCTGGCTTTCCCCTGGTATCTGGATCAAAATTTTGTCTTCGCCGATAGTTTGTACCGTGGTTTCGGAAACACCAAACTCGTTGATCCGATTTTCTAAGACTCTTTGTACTGCCTCAACATCTTTGATCGTTGGCTTGACGTTGGGGTTTTCTTTGGTTGGGTTAACCTGAATAGTTAACTGAGCGCCACCTCTTAGGTCAAGTCCTAGCTGGGGTGGAATGGTTAAAAGAATGGCGATCGCTGCTGCGACTAATGCCAAAATTAGAATAATGTAGGCTCTTTGTTTCTGCATTTACTATCACCTGCCGTAGTATATAAATATACGTAAGTTTTTATATGACGTTTGTATTACTGAGAACTGATGTTATGACTATTAATACAATTAATTCAGTCTACTACTTTAGATTGTCAAGTGAAAAACAGGCTAATGAATCAAGTAGGAAATAGGAAATAGGAAATAGGAAGTAGGAAAAGTCTCAATATTTTTGCGTAGTGCTATAGCTATAGATTTATAACTGATTTACTAGAGCTGGAGAACGCCAGCAAGGATTGATCGCGAGTTACAAGGTGATGCTTAGTTTGCGAACCTAGATAAGATCGAGTATTATCCATAGTCAACACTGGTTTGAGGAATAGTAAGTGGTTGCTAACAAGTTTTTAGCTAAATTTTTAGTCTCAATAGGTTTAACTCTTGCCATTGCCGCCTGTAACAGCAATAGTACAAATAGCACAAACACCAGTCAAGACAGCACTTTAAAATTACTTTATTGGCAAGCACCAACAATTTTGAATCCTCATCTCTCCACAGGATTTAAGGATGCGGAAGCTGCTCGTATTACCCTTGAGCCATTGGCTAGCTTTGATAATCAAGGTAAATTAATTCCTTTTTTAGCTGCCTCAATACCCACGAAAAATAACGGAGTTGCTGCGGATGGTAAATCTGTTACCTGGAAGCTGAAGCAGAATGTCAAGTGGTCTGACGGTAAACCTTTTACAGCCAAAGATGTAGTTTTTACCTATAAGTTTCTCAGTAATCCCAAGGTAGGAGCGACTTCGGCGGGAACTTATGAGGTGGTCAAAAGTGTTGAGGCGATCGATGACTACACGGTAAAAGTCAATTTTAAAGAGGTAAACCCTGCTTGGTCGTTAGTATTTGTTGGCGGAGAAGGGATGATTCTACCTCAGCATATTTATGCACCTTTTAATGGGGAGAATGCTCGATCAGCACCAGGCAATCTTAAACCTATAGGAACGGGAGCCTATCGTGTCGTTGATTTTCGACCAGGGGATACAGTGACTTACGAGCCAAACCCTGAGTTTCGTCAAGCAGGACAATTAGGTTTTGAAAAGATTGAACTCAAAGGTGGTGGGGATGCTACCTCCGCAGCCAGAGCCGTGCTACAGACAGGAGATGCGGACTTTGCCTATAACCTCCAGGTAGAAGCTCCCGTATTAGATGAATTAGCCGCAGCAGGACAGGGAAAAGTAGTCTCTAATTATGGCGCTCTGATGGAGCGGATTGTGATTAATCATAGCGATCCTAACAAAGTAGCTCCTTCGGGAGAACGTTCTAGCGTTGATTTCCCCCATCCGTTTTTAAGCGATCGCTCTGTCCGTCAAGCTTTAGAATTGGCGATCGATCGCGATACTATTGCTCAGAAGTTATATGGCGTTACGGGTAAAGCCACCGCTAATTTTTTAGTCGCCCCACCAGAATATGCTTCAACTAACACTAGCTATAAATACGATCTAGAACAAGCTAAACAGTTATTAGACCAAGCAGGCTGGAAAGATACTAACGGCAATGGAACTCGCGATAAAAATGGCACTGAGATGGAGATGGTATTTCAAACTTCAGTTAACCCGTTGCGCCAGAAAACCCAAGCAGTTGTTAAACAAGGGTTACAGTCGATTGGGGTAGGAGTTGAACTAAAAAGTATTGACCCTGGTGTTTATTTTTCCAGTGACCCTAGTAATAACGATACGGTGGAGCATTTTTATGCTGACTTGCAAATGTATTTTACAGGTAACACTAGTCCCGATCCTACTGCTTATATGAATTTTATGACCTGCTCCCAAATTCCCCAACAGGCAAATAACTGGTCTGGAGATAATAATTCGCGCTATTGTAATCCTGAATATGACAAACAGTGGCAATCGGCAAGTCAAGAATTAGACCCTAAAAAGCGCCAGCAGTTGTTTATTGCCATGAACGATCTTTTAATTAAAGATGTAGCAGTTATTCCGTTAGTCCATCGAGCAGACGTGATGGCTTTTGGTAATAGTTTGACAGGTTATCAGCCTACAGCTTGGGATATGCAAACTTGGGATATTATGAACTGGAAAAGAAGTGGGAAATAGGAAATAGGAAATAGGAAATAGGTCAGACCGAAATTTTTTCGTTTAAATATAGCTATAGCTAAGATGACGAGAATTGAACTTGCTAGCTTATAATATTCTCGATAAATCAACAATCAACCCTGGCATCAATTCTTCTCCAAATAAGCTTTGAGGGTTGTTTAAAATTTCTCTTTTTTGTCCTATTTTATAAATCTCAACTTGCTTATCGGCACGATTAATTAGCCAACCTAATTTAACGCCACAACTCATATATTCTGTCATTTTTTGTTGTAGTTCGTCTAAATCATCAGTAGGTGACATGAGTTCAATCACGAAATCAGGATCGATTGGAGCAAATTTCTGTTGTTGTTGAGCATCTAGACTATTCCATCTTTTAATAGCAATCCAACTGACATCAGGAGATCGTACAGCACCATTAGATAGTTTAAAACCTGTAGAAGAATCAAACACTTCTCCCAATTTAGTTTGACGATTCCAAGCTTGAACTTGATAGATTAAATCGGCATTTTTTTGTCCTGTAAGACTTCCTGTGGGAGGCATAACAATCAATTTTCCATCTTTTGTGGTTTCAAACTTGGTTTCGGGATTATCAGCACATAGTCTTTCAAAATCGCGATCGCTTATTTTATCTGTAAAAGTTTTAAGATTGATAGCAATAGACATCTTTTTTATCCGCTCAAAAAACAAAATTAAATTAGAAGTAATTATAATTCCCAACTCCAAAGAGAGAGTGTCCCGTCTTAGCTTGAAAAAGCAATCAGTTGACCATAAAAGTTGTTTATTTAAACTTTGACAGATTAGCTCTAAATGTTGGTTGCGATCGCACTTGCTACCGCAATAATATCCTCCATCTTGGCATTGGTTTTAATTCCTGCGGGTGAAATATGAGTGGCTGCTGCTTGATAGCCTTGGTCTTGTAAGGCTTGAATTAAATGCGATCGCTTGGGTAAATCTAGTTTACCTCGATTGCCAATTTGCCCCAGGGTATAAAAGTAGGGAGGGAAATTGATTTCGCCTTGCATGAGATTTAGCAACTTGACTATTTTTTGCCAATTCCACTCTTGAGCTAAGGTTTGAAAACGTTTTAGCTGTTGCTCATCGTGCAGTTTACCCAACCACATCGCCCCACTGATAGTAATGGCAGGTTCTTGACAGGTACAGCCAACTTTATTTAATTTACGCCAGGAAAAGGTTTGATAGTTACCGCAATGATGACAATAGGCAAGAAAGCCATAGTTATTTGCAGTTAGCTGAGGTTTAGATACTAGACGCAACATCACGCGATAGGTTTGCCCTGTAAAAAGGGAAAATATTGGTTCAATACCCAATCCTTTAGTTGCAGCCTGTTGTTGAGTTGCCCCAATGAGTAATCTTAAAGCCTGTTCTTGAATAGCGGGATGGGAACGAGCGATCGCATTATAAGCTTGAACGGTTTTTTCGGGAGGATGCCCTGTAAGAGTCCTGCCATCGGTGCAGGTAAGATACATCAAGCCACCAATTTTAGTTGCCCAAAGCATCGTATTGAGATAGGGTACAGCACTACCAAAGCAATCTACATCTACTAGATCGTAGTAGTCACGCTCTTGATAACAGCGAAAGAAAACTCGATGGGCATCTTGGTGAGTAATCTGAAAATGTTCAGGGGCGATCGCTAAACTTAAGTTTTGCTGTATTGTAGAGTTAAGCTGGTAATTCCCGTCATTGACCCACAAATAATCAGCATTGCTTTCTAGATAGTAACGTAAGCTACGAACCCCACAACCAGCTAGAGTATCTAACACTTTGAGGCTGCCGTGGTCTTGTTTATAGACAGCAGCAGCAAGTACTCCAAGATCCCGCACAAATTTATTACGAGGATTATAAAAAGCCTGATTAACTTGAAACTTGGCTTTTTCTTCCTGATGCCAATGAGGTAGATTTTTCAACTAATGTCCTAACATTGTCTAGTATTACTATAAATTAGGCTTCGCTAAATTCAACATTTTTATATATATCAGCAATTTTTAGTTTTAAACCCACTGAGTTTAAATTGAGAATAACTTGAGGATCGGTGTATTCCGAAAGCAACCATTGATTAGCAGCAGTTTTAAGGCAATGTTCTACCTGAATCTGATACTGATTGACTAGAAGATATTCCTGAAAAGTTTCGATGGTACGATATGCCAGAAACTTCTCACTGCGATCGTAGTCTTTTGTCGATTTGGAAAGGACTTCGGCGATCAAACAAGGATTCATTACCGTATCAGTTCGGCTTTCCTGTAGCTGAATCGGTTTTTCCAGAACCATAATATCAGGATAAGTATAGAGATTGCGTTCTGGAATCCAAAGACGTTGGTCTGTAACAAAGGTTTCATATGGTTGCTCTTTAAAAGCTAGTTCCAGAGCAATTAGCAAGTTACGGCAAATCCTATTGTGGTTTGGCGTGCCTCCCGTCATTAATCTAAGTTCTCCATTGTCGTACTCATGACGTTCTGCTGAACCTAGCTCAAATTCAAAATATTCTTGAGTTGTATAGGTCTTTTTCTCAATTGCTTGTGTCATTTTACCTAACGCTGAATGTTGCCAGTAATTACATTTACTCTGTTTGCTCCCATGTTTACTAGCAACAGTCGTTTATTTATCCTAACTATTATCCTAATTTTTACAGTCACAAAAAAAATAAAATTATACAGCGATCGCCTAGCTCAGACGACAAAACTAATTAATTTCTGCTGCTTGTGTAGCTTGTGCCGCTGACTTGCTCACCCATAACTTAGGGAAGAGTAAACCTGAACGTGCTTTATAGGCTGCAAACTCTGGATAACGCGCTAGAGATTGATCTTTTTTCTGCATGTTGGGAACAAAGACCAAAGCACAGAACACGCCCAAAATAGCTAACGGCAGCCAATGTTGCGTCAATAGCGCAAAACCAAGATAGATTAAAATTTCGCCTAAGTAGTTTGGGTTCCGACTACGACTAAAGAAACCTTCGGTGATTAAGCCTTTTTGATACTTAAGAGTAAAGTATTTTTGGGCATCGCTACCATAATGGAGAAACACACCAAATAAGTTAGTGGCGATCGCTATTGCGATCAAAGGCGCACTCGGTTGGACTCCACTACTAATTAAAATAAAGGGCGCAACCCAATATGAGAGGAGAAAAACAAAAATACCCAACCCTGTGCCGAAATTAACTTCTTTTTCCCATTGGCGATCGGGATAAAGACTATCTTTAATCAGCCACATGATGCCATAAGTTCCATGTAGAGCGAGATAAATCCAAGGTGTGAGCGTAAAATTGTGATAAACAGCCATCAAGCCTAAAACAACGCCAGATGTTAAGAATTTGTGTAAATTGATTGCGTATTTTATTTTCATTACTTTTGAGTCCAGAAGTATGTAAAGTTTTTTAACATCATAACCTTAGTTTTATTTTACAAGTCTGGAAACTCGGAACTCACGTTACCCTAGTTAGAGATAGCTAACCGCTTCGCGGGTTTAATTTTTATCCCAATCACCAATACTTGAACCTCGACAGGAAATATATAGAGATTCGCTTTGTTTACGGCGATAGCGAGATATTCTTTTACGCGACTTAAGGGCTTCTCTGGCTATGTAGCTAAACCATTTATGGACATCAGCCCCAGATTGATAACCATCAATCAAAGCTTCTTCCGAAACTTCGATTAAAATCTGCACTAAATCGGCACTACGCAGTTCTAAATAGCGATTGTAGAGGTTAGGCTCTTGTGACCAATGAGGCAAAGTCTCGTCTCCTACGCCCATATTTCTGGCCAATTCAATCAAGTCGTAATGATCGGTGTACCAAACATCTTCATAATCCATATCAGGAAAGATGCTAGCTTTGCTGGTCAAAATATCGATCGCCGAAATGATAATGGCATTAATTTTATTTTGTTCTGCTGAAGCATAATGCTCTTTGACCACAGCCCGTAGAGTTTTGGCTAAATCAGCATATCTGTCTTGAGCCGTATTACAAGCCTGGCGGTAGTTTTGATGAGCTAAGAAATAAAATTTATCGTTCTCAGTTTTAGGTAAGTTATGATGTCTTGCTCTAGCTCGATCTAATTGAGGATTATAGGTGGGTTCAGATGAGAATAACGTTAATAATTTAGATAGCAACATATGAAATAATGTTTAAAATGTCTCAGTAATAGAAAAAATCATTCTGGGAAAACTGTATTTTAAAATCATTACCTAGATCATATTGAAGAGAAATGATTTCGATCGCTTTATTTATAGATCTACATCTTCGATGCGATCGTGCTGTTGTCGAGCTAGAACTGTAATTGCGCCAAATTGGTATTTAAAAAATGGATTGAAAGAATTATGATATATATCAATGCGATCTGCTAGCAGGTTTCCAGCGTCATTTAGACGTTAGAACCTTAAAAGAAAATAAATAGCAAACAAAAATTATTAACTATAGAGAGATATTATTTCTCTAGTCGTAACATATTTTTCAATCAGGAGAAATTAAAATCAATGAAGAGACTTGTAGGCATTGTAGCTGCCTTATTATTAATTGTCGGTGCTTGGGGATTTACTCCCACAGCCAATGCAAGTGCAGCAGGAATATATACTATTCAGCCTTCAGCACTTTTAGCTCGTGTCAATACATCCGATGCTAAGCGGAAAGAATTCATTAAGGGTAAATTAGACCTGAATAACAGTGATGTCCGTGAATTTCGCAGACTGCGTGGATTTTATCCCGATCTAGCCAGTAAAATCATTCAAAATGCTCCCTACAAAGATGTAGAAGATGTCTTAGATATTCCTGGCTTGAGTCCAACTCAAGCTGAACGCTTACAGGCTAACATAGATGAGTTTTTTGTGACTGATGTAGAAGCTTCCATGAATGCTGGTGGCGATCGCTATAATCCTGGACTATATTAGACTAACTTAATAGCTTATAGCTTATAGCTTTTACAAGGTAACTTTTATGACCACGTTTATTGATTGAGCGTGGTTTTTTTAGCCCTATATGGCATGATGATCTCCAATTAAGATTTAAAATAACTAAAATTGATTTACCCTAAGTTTGATGTCATAGTTGTGGGTTCAGGGGCTGCGGGGCTTTATGGTGCTTTATGTCTGCCCGATAATTTGTCAGTAGCTTTAGTCACCAAAGATCAGTTAAATACAGGAGCTAGTGATTGGGCCCAAGGTGGGATTGCTGCTGCTATCAGTGGGGAAGATTCTCCTGAGTTACATTTAAACGACACTCTTAAGGCGGGAGCGGGATTATGCGATCGCCATGCAGTTCAATTTTTAGTAGATCATGCGGAAAGTTCAATTAAATCTTTAGTAGAGATGGGAGTGGCATTCGATCGGCATCAAAGCCAGCTTGCTATGACCCTAGAAGCAGCCCATTCTCGCCCCAGGGTACTCCATGCTGCGGATACTACGGGGAGGGCGATCGTCGCGACTTTAGCCCAGCAGGTATTACAAAGAAAGAATATTCAGGTATTATCCCAAGCATTTGCCCTCAAACTTTGGCTGAATTCCCGCCAGGAGTGTCAGGGTATCAGTATTTTAAAAGACTATCATGTGAGTTGGATTCAAGCTGGGGCTGTTATTCTTGCCACGGGAGGAGGCGGACAGGTATTTTCCCAGACTACCAATCCCGAAGTAAGTACGGGGGATGGAGTAGCGATCGCCTGGCGCAGTGGAGCAATAATCAGAGATCTAGAATTTGTCCAGTTTCATCCCACCGCTTTAACTGTACCTGGCGCACCCAGATTTTTAATTAGTGAAGCGGTTAGAGGCGAAGGGGCGCACTTGATTGACCATAGTGGCAAGCGTTTTGCTTTTGACTATCATCCTGACGGAGAATTAGCCCCTAGAGATATAGTCAGCCGAGCTATCTTTAGCCATTTACAAAAGACAGGAGCAAGTCATGTTTTTCTCGATCTCCAAGCAATTCCTCCAGAGCGCATCCGCTATCGGTTTCCTAATATTATTCGCGTCTGTCAACATTGGAATGTAGATATCTTCACCAAGCCAATACCCGTAACGCCTGCTGCTCATTATTGGATGGGCGGAATTGCCGTTGATACCATGAACCAAACTTCGATTCCTGGACTATATGCAGTGGGCGAAACCGCTAGTACTGGAGTACACGGAGCAAATCGTCTGGCGAGTAATTCTTTGTTGGAATGTGTCGTTTATGCTGCTCAACTGGCAAAATTACAGCCTCCTTCCCTCCCAACCATTGATGCCCCAGCAATTCAAGCAATATCTGCTGACTGGGAAACAGAACTAAATTTAGTCACTTCCATTAGAAATAAATTACCCGAATTAATGTGGCAAAGTGCGGGAATCTGCCGTACGGCGACTACTCTGGCATCGGCGATCGCTCAGGTAAGGGATTGGCGATCGCAAATGCACAATTTAAGCTTGAATCAATATGTGACTGCATCGCCCACACAGCAGTTTAAACTACCTGATGCCACAGCAGAATCTCAGTTAAAACTATATGCAGAAACACTCAATTTACTTGATATCGGCTATCTAATTCTTCAAAGCGCAGCATTCCGCACCGAAAGCCGTGGTGGACATTATCGTGTAGATTATCCCGACACTTTAGATAGCTGGCAGAAGCATACAATAATCCACCAGGAACAGTGGCGTAAATCTTGAGTAAATTTAGCTATTTTTAGATTTGATATAAATTCCGCTGCTCAATATAATCTTTAACCGCAGGGGTAACTAAACTTTGGTCTTTTTGCACACGATAATTACTAGAAGATGCTTCGGCTACTTTTAAACTGGCGATCGCATATTCTCCACCCAGACGATTCAAGCTGGCTAAATCTGTTGTTTCAATGCCATATCCCGCACGGGGTACAATTAACAGTTTTACTTGCTCTAGTAATTCTTTAATACAATACCAACTATGGATTTGCGGGAGAATATCCGAACCAATTACCAAGCTCAACTCAATCTTCTGTCCCCATTTTTGCCTCGCTTTGTTGACGGTAATTAAAGTATAGCGATCGCTTAATTCTGGATGGAGACTAATATTATTCAGACCAAGATCGTCAACTACTAGCTGCAACATCTCATTACGGTATTGCAAGGCAGTTTGCTGCTGTTTAAACGGATTATCTGATGCCCAAACTACTACGCGATCGTAATGCTGTGATAGCCAGTGTAAAATAGTCTGATGTCCTATGGTTGGGGGATCGGCACTAGTGCCAAACAAAGCAATTTTTTTCATTAATGGCTAGTTACTGAGTTTAGTTTTGCTAATAAGACTAGAATACGGAGAAAGCAAACGATGAATACTTTTCAATTAAATTTAATTACTATCGATGCAAAAATCTGGGGCAGATCGCAGTTAGACATTAACAGTATGACAAGCCCATGAACTATTTTCTGTTAACTATCACCGTGATTTCGATCACCGTGGGTATTTTCATCGGGGCATTAATTGTCTGGTTTATTTATTTTTGGCGACAACGAGAGATTGTTGATAGCTTAATGAAGCCAGAAGATTTAATCGGCTTATGGGCCATTGTCGAACTGCCTTTTGATGCCCAGAGCAAGGGGAAAGTGCGAGTTGAGGTTAAAGGTTCAATAGTAGATTTAGTGGCACTTACCGATGACCAGCAAGAATTTTTACAGGGCGATCGCGTTTTAATTATTCAGATGCAGGGCAATAGAGTTTGGGTCACGCGCTAAAATATGGCAAGAATTTAATTATGACAACTCATAACAATTATTCAAAGATAAAACTGCAAAAAACGGTAGTTGCACAGCTGGAAACACCGCAGTTAAATAGTAACAATAACTTAGATAGCTTATTTATACCGATGGTAGTGTCTTTAGGCATCTTCGGTACAGTACTTTTAATCTGGTTTCTCAACTCATTCTTATGTGTCTGCAAACCAAATGAGGTGGTGATCCTGTCGGGACGTAAACGCAAAACTGCCAGTGGACAAGAAGTAGGCTATCGGGTGCTTACAGGTGGACGAGGTATTAGAATTCCTATTTTAGAGACAGTAAAACGTATCGATGTCACCACCATGCCAGTAACGGTTAAAGTGACCAACGCTTATGCCAAGGGGGGTACACCTTTAGATATTCAAGCGATCGCCAATGTCAAAATATCCAGCGATCCGCAGGTAGTGGGCAATGCGATCGAGCGCTTTCTAGACCAAGATCGCCAAGAAATAAGCCGAGTGGCTAGAGAAACCCTAGAAGGTAATCTTCGAGGTGTAGTGGCGACTCTGACTCCCGAACAGCTAAACGAAAACCGTCTCCAGTTTTCTGAACGGATTGCTTCTGATGTCAGGCGAGATTTAGTTAAGTTGGGTTTACAGCTAGATATTCTCAAAATTCAAACCATCTCCGATAACGTTGATTATCTTAATTCCTTGGGACGCAGACAAATTGCCCTGGTGATTAAAAATGCTGAAATTGCCGAATCTAATGCCCTGACAGAAGCCGAACAAATTGAAGCACAGTGCCAAGAAGAAACTGCGGTAGCCATTACCCAAGATCGAATTGTGGTTCAAGATAAAGAGAATGAACTGCGCAAAGTGACGGCTGAATTAGAACAAAAAGCGCGATCGGAAGAAGAGCGCACCACCGCAGCAGCTCTAGAAGCGGCAGCTAAAGCACAGCAGCAATTACAGACAGTTAGGGCGCAGCTAGAAAGGTTGAGGCTAGAAGCAGATCGGGTATTGCCCGCTGAAGCCGATAGGGTGGCAAAAGGTTTACGGGCAAAGGGTCAAGCAGCAGCCTTAAAAGAAAATGCCGAAGCAGCAGCCTTAGTTAACGAGATGCTGGGAAAAGTATGGCAATCAACAGGCAAAGATGCCAAAGAATTATTTCTTATTCAACAGCTAGAAACTGTCTTAGCTGAAGCTGTCGCCATCCCCGAAAGATTGAAACTAGAAAAAGTAAATGTAATCGATAACGGTGACGGTAAATCTCTTGCCAGTTTAGTTAACGTCTATCCCGAAATCATCGCTCAATTCCTCAACAGCGTTAACGACACCTTGGGTATTGATGTAATTGGCACTCTTAACAGCCGACAGAACACAGAACAATGAGCAGTGAACAGTAATCAGTAATCAGAACAATGTAGGGTGGGCATCGCCAATAATTAGAATAAAGATCGATCGCCTAAAATAATGCCCACCAATCGATCAGTAATTAGTAATTAGTAATCATATGAGTATCATTGCAACTTTATTAGCAATTTTTGGTTTAGGTACATCAGCGGGATGGTATGTAATCAGCAAACTTTATTACATCTGCCAACCCAGTGAAATTCTGATCTTTGCGGGGACAAAAACTAAAGGACAAGACGGGATCGAGAAAGGCTATCGATTAGTTAAAGGAGGTAGCAGCATTCGGACTCCTCTTTTAGAACAAGCCTTCCGTATGGACTTAACTAACATGATCATTGAGTTACAAGTTGCCAGCGCCTATAGCAAGGGTGGTATTCCTTTGACCGTTGAAGGTGTAGCTAATATTAAGATTGCTGGTGAAGAACCGACAATTCATAATGCAATTGAAAGGTTGCTGGGTAAAAGCCGTAATCAGATTGAAATGCTGGCTAAACAAACCTTAGAAGGAAATCTGCGCGGAGTATTAGCGAGTTTAACACCCGAACAAGTGAATGAAGACAAGATTGCTTTTGCGAAAAGCTTATTGGATGAAGCAGAAGAAGATCTAGAAAAATTAGGTTTGGTCTTAGATAACCTGCAAATTCAAAATATCTCCGACGAGGTACATTATCTCAATTCGATTGGGCGACAACAGCAGGCAGAACTCTTAAGGGATGCTCGTATTGCGGAAGCTACAGCCAAAGCGGAATCTAACATTAAAGATTCGGCGAACAAAAAATCTACTTCCCTCAGACAAATTGGGCGAGATTTAGAAATTGCCAAAGCGGAAGCGGAAAAAAGAATCCGTGATGCCGTAACTAAACGATCGGCCTTAGTTGCCGAAGCGGAAGCGGAGGTAATAGCTAAGATAGCCAAAGCCGAAGCCGAGTTAGCAGTTCAAAATGAACGGATCAAACAGGTAAAACAACAGCTACAGGCAGATATAGTCGCCCCAGCCGAAGCACAATGTAAACAAGCGATCGCCAAAGCGAAAGGAGATGCTGCTAGTATTATCGAAGATGGGAAAGCTCAAGCTGAAGGTACACAACGTTTAGCAGAGTCTTGGAAAGCAGCAGGGGCAGATGCTAAAGATATCTTCTTGTTCCAAAAGCTAGAAACTTTAATGAAAATGATGGCTGCGGGAGTACCCAACGTAAAGGTTGAAAGCCTGACGGTAATTGACGGTAAAGACGGTGGTAAGGCCACTCAAATAGCTTCTTTTGTGGAACAGCTAAGACAAACCACAGGGGTAGATGTTGCCCAGGTAGCCCAGAATCTTACTGGTAATGAGGCAGTTAAATCAGCCAAATCAGTTAAGAAACTGCAACCAAGCGAGATTGAATCATAACCCCATTGATACACTAGGCAATAACTAAACCAGTTGAGAGATTAAAGATATGGTTGCAACCACAGGAATCAGCGATCGCTATCGCCTTAAAACCAAACAGCTTGATATGCCTCCCCGCCTCTTGTTAGGGCCAGGCCCCGCCAACGTCAATCCAAGAGTCTTAGCAGCCACCAGCGTTAGTCCTGTTGGACATTTAGATCCAACCTATCTTATGTTGATGGATGAGATTAGAGATTTGCTGCGCTATGCTTGGCAAACAGAAAATGAATTAACCATCGCCGTAGCGGGAACAGGAACAGCAGCCATGGAAGCAACTTTGGCTAATTCCGTTGAACCTGGAGATGTGGTTTTAGTTGGGGTTAAAGGCTATTTTGGTAATCGTTTGGTCGATATGGCGGGGCGATATGGCGCAGATGTGCGCACGATGACTAAACCTTGGGGACAGGTATTTTCGCTTGAGGAGATTAAAAGCAACCTAGAAACCCACCAGCCAGCTATTCTGGCTTTAGTTCATGCCGAGACTTCTACAGGCGCACGCCAACCCTTAGAAGGAGTGGCGGATTTATGTCGTCAGCATAACTGTCTGCTGCTGGTAGACACCGTTACTAGCTTGGGTGGTGTTCCTTTATACATCGATGACTGGGGTATCGACCTCGCCTATAGCTGTAGCCAAAAAGGGTTAGGCTGTCCTCCTGGAGCATCTCCCTTTACCATGAGTCAGCGTGCTGTAGCCAAGTTAAACAACCGCGCCAAACCCGTGCCTAACTGGTATTTGGATATGACTCTGTTGGCAAAATATTGGGGCGAACAAAGGGTTTATCACCACACTGCGCCAATTAATACTAACTATGGCTTACGGGAGTCCCTACGCATCGTCGCCGAAGAAGGATTAGCAGAACGCTGGCAACGTCATCAACGTAATGCTGAAATGCTCTGGTCTGGTTTAGCTGAAATTGGTTTAAGTTGTCACGTAGAACAAGAATTCCGCCTCCCGACTTTAACTACAGTTAAAATTCCTGATGGCGTGGACGGTAAAGCGATCGCCAAAAAACTGCTGACAGAATACAATATTGAAATTGCTGGTGGTTTAGGGGAATTAGGCGGTAAAGTCTGGCGTATTGGCTTGATGGGCTACAACAGTCGTCCTGAAAATGTTTTGTTGTTACTAAATGCTTTGGAAAAAGTTTTAAAGTCTTAGTTTGAACTTGAAATTTAAGGGCGAATACCATTCGCCCCTACGGTTAAATTACGCTACTCCAGGAAAACGACGGTATTTGAGTAAGTAACCCAAGATCCCTAAAAGGACGATAACTGCTGCACCGATACCAATTGGACTAGGTAGCCAAAATACCGCTTCAATATGATTTATTTCCCCTGGCTTCAGTTGCCAAACCAAACCTTTTTGGAGGAGATTGTTAGTTGGCTGAAGCTGATCTGCATTAGAAATGCTGTGGGCAATCCAAGGAGTAGTTAGCTGAAACTTTAAGTTAGCCACAGAATCTGGATTAATAATGATTTTATCCTGTTGAGTCAGAACTTTTAAAGCTCTTAAATCGATCGCCAGATCTAAATTATTTCTTTCTACAAAAACTAGATTGCTTTGATGTATCCATACCTGAGAATTAAGCTTAATTAGATCTGCTTTCTCCTTGGGGATAGTGGCATTAGGCACAACATTAGTTTGAAAAAGCTGATTAAACTTTTCGGCTAATTCTGCACCATTTCCAAAAGGAATAGTTAACATCAATTCCTGAGTATTTAGCTTTTCTACTTTGCCACCTAATTTACGCGATCGCTTTTCTAAACTATGCAACCACTTTTTTGTCTCGTTTGGCGCTAAGTTACTCAGCTGATCGCTAACTTTAATCTGCTGGGTAATCTCTCCACTATAGGGAGTCGCAAAATTGACCCCCACCTGGTAATCAACACAGCCTGTAAGTAAAGTAGCTAAACATAAAACAATCGGCAACAGAAACCTTACAATACTACTGCTTTTCATGATTAGTTATTTATAACTTCCCCTTGACTAATTTACTTTTGGTGGGCATGATTACCCATTACCCATTACCCATTACCCATTACCCATTACCCACTATTCATTGCCTCGCTGCGACTCCTAAGCCAGCAAACAAGATATAAGGAACATATGCACTACTGCCGACCCATTCAGGGCGATCGCTTAAATCGACGAGGTTAGAAAAAGCCTCAAAAATATTCCCTGCTACCATTGTATCTTTTACTCTGCCGACGATTTTACCCTGCTCGACTTTGTAACCTAAATCTATATTGACGGAAAATTCTCCCGCCAAAACATTAGACTGTCCCGCACCCAAAACCTGATCGACAATAATGCCTTCTGAGATCCCTGCGATTAGATCTTCAACCGCTGTTTTACCAGGAGCAAGACAAACATTAGCTAGACTGGGGCTAGGACGGGAAATTCCGCCCCGAAAACCATTTCCACTAGAGTTAATGCCCTGACGAGCAGCCCAGCGTCTATCCCAATAAAACTGCTTAACTACGCCCTGCTCAATTAAATGTTTCTTGCTAGTAGGTACTCCTTCATCATCAAACTCACAGGCAGAAACCCCAATACTGGGATCTTCAAACACAGAAACGCGCTCATCAACGATCTTTTCTCCCAGCTTATCCGTTAACGGAGAGGCTTTTTGGACAATAGCTTGACCAGAGAAAATTGTGCCAAACATGCTGCCCATCGTGCTGCTGACGGCACTGGGAGTAAACAGCACAGGATAAGTACCACTAGTAATACTCGCTGATCCTTCCGCCTGCTGATACTTCGTAATTAGCTTTTGTAAGATCGCTTGATAATCAGGTTGGCGATCGCGAGTTACTTCATAAGCATATGCCTGTAAAAAGTCTTCCCCGCGAACTAAATTGCCCGATATAACTGCACTCAGACTTTGACTATGCTGTTCGGTATAAACATTGGTAGTGGTGGCTAATTTCGCTTGACTAGTACGGCTATGGAAGCTGACATCTACCAAGATATCAGGATTATATTGATGCACCTTGCTAATCAAATCTTCTCCAACTCCGACTAAGGTAGCTGTATTAGGGGGTTGATAATCGCTTATTCTCTCCACTGAATTAACGTCTTGAGCAAAGTCAAACTCGACTGGATCGCCAATTTCCGCAGTGGCGATCGCTGCATCAACTAAATCCTCTAAACGAGTTAGATCGCTAGAGCTGGCAAATCCCAACTTGCGATCGGCAATTACCCGCAAAGCAATCCCTTCCGCAGCTTTTGTTTCCAGAGACTTTAAACGATTATTGCCAAACTCAATTGGCGTATCCTGACTAGCAACATAAAAAACCTCCGCCTCAATTCCTTTTTTCTTTGCCAGATCGATTACCTGTTCAATTATCTGATCCTTCATGTCTGATCCTTTAATAGTCTTGCTTTTTGATTAGCTTCTAACTTTGTCTACTTATTACTCGTTACTCATTACTCGTTACTCATTACTCATTACTTAATTACTCCTCTTCCCTACTCGTTACTCATTACTCATTACTTAATTACTCCTCTTCCCAGTCAGCATTTTGCGCTTCACTGCCACCACCAACGGTAACGAGATCGATTTGTTGACGATAGTAGTCAACGCTTTTAACTTCTACTTCAACGCGATCGCCTAAACGATAGGCAGTACGATTTTTTCTGCCGACTAAACAGCTATTACGGGAACGATATTCATACCAGTCATCCTTAAGGGAGCTAACATGAACTAAACCTTCGACGAGTAAGTCTTCAATCTCGACAAAGAAGCCGTAGGATTGTACCCCAGTAATTAATCCTTCAAAGATTTTCCCAGTGCGCTCTTTCATTTGTTCGGCTTTTTTCAAACCTGCCAGATCTCGTTCTGCGTCTTCTGCCTGTTTCTCGCGATCGTTGAGGAAAGGCAACATGGTTTGAATGTCGGTTTCAATTTGTTCCTGAACATTAGGTGGCAATACCTTCCAGTTAATCTGTCCATGACAGCTGCTGCTGGTCAAATCTATCCCTTCTTTTGTCCGACTGTGACGGCGATCGCGTCCATGCTCAAATACGGCTTTAAGAATACGCTGAATAATTAAGTCAATGTATCTTTGACCAGGGGAAATGCAGTGAGTATAACCTTCTTCGTAAGCTAAACCAAAGTGTTTTCCTGGTTTAGTCAGATACTTAACAGGTTTAAAAGTACTCTGTAATAGATAATTCAACACCATTACAGCAGAAGAAGTATCAAACTGTTCGATTAAACGTTGGTAGTCTTGAGAAGAAACTCGCTCTTCGACATTTAGGTCAATAGCTAAACCTAAATTACTCCCCAGCTTAATTAAATCTTCTAATTCTTCTACATCAGGCTCAACTTGGGTGCAATAGATGCCTGGTAGTTCTAATGCCTGTAAATGCTCTGCCACAGCTTTTCCTGCCAAGATAGTCAACTCAGTCAGCATGGAGTGAACAGGTAGAAAAGCAACGCCTAAAATAGCACCGACTCGACCCTCATCTTTGAACAGGCTATGATTTTCTGGAGTAGTTACCTCTAAACCGCCTCTTTGTAAGCGTTGTGCCTTGACTAGAGGACTAATCGTAAAGAATAAGTCTTTCAGCGCTGGTAGTAGACTCGCTAATTTTTTCCCAGGTTTTTTATCGTCGCTAATTAATTCTTGAGTCTCTTGATAAGTAAGCTGGTGGTCTACCGAGATCACCGAAGGAATAATTTGATACTCACTAGTATTACCCTGAGAGTCGATAGTTAACATCACGGAGATTGTTAGGCGACTTCTTCCTGGAATTAAAGAACAGAGTTTACTAACTTTTTCGGGAAACAAAGGTAGTACTTGTTTGCGTAGGTTGACAGCTACACCACGTTTTCTGGCAATCCGATCTAAGATAGTGTCTTGTTCAATGTAGTGAGCAACATCAGCAATATGTACCCCTAACTGCCATTCCCCTAAACTTGTTTGCTCTAAAGTAAAAGCATTTTCAATCCAGGAACTGTTTTCCAGATTAAACTCTGATTCAATGGTAAAAGTTAGCTTATCGCGCAGATCGTGACGATTCTTAATCTCTGCTGCGGGAATTCGCGCACCAGGTAAAGTTGCGGTTGCCTTAATTGCTTTTTCGGGAAAATCTAAGGGCAAATCGTGTTTACAGGAAACAATATCGATATCCGCTGCTTCTTCTGCATCACTGCCTAAAACTTTAGTTACAGTTCCCAAAGGAGGAAGTTGCCCCAAAGGATAGCGCAAGACTGATACGTGAACCAGATGTTCTACAGCTGCCTTAAGATCTGCTTCTTTTTCCTTTAGGTCTAATTCAAATAAGAGGCGATCGTCTAGAGGAATGGCTTTATATTTGGACTCGTTTTCAATTACGGTAGCTAATAAAGAGGGATTAGAGCGTTCGAGGATTAACTTAACTTCTCCTTCAGGGGAACGACGACGACTTCCTTCTTTAATAATTTTGACAAAAACGCGATCGCCATTCCAAGCATTGCTTAAATGACTTTCTCGCACATAAATATCATCGGCACTCTCTTCCTCTTGAATCGCAAAGCAAAATCCTTTACTAGAGCATCTTAATTTGGCTTCAACTACCTTATCTTCATAAATACGACGATATTTTCCTCTTTCTTTGACTAAAACATTGATTTTCTCAAGAGCATCCAAAGTAACCTGTAATTTGTGAATACTCTCGTTATCTTCACAACCTAATTTCTTTTCTAGATTTTTACCCGCGACCAGCTTATCATCAACAAACTGAGCAAGTAGTGTGGCGATTGAAAATTCCATCTAAAAATTATCCTTATCCAATTTTAATTTAGTAACTACTACAGAAGCGAAGAAAACTATAGTAACTCGTATGCTCTATTTACACACCTAGCCCTATATTTTTCTGGGTTAACTGAGACGGAAACTACCTGTTTCACGGCTATTCCTGAATAGAGAATCAATGGTTTTGAGCGGTGGCAGAGCTAAAATAACGAAGTGTGGGTCGTTGAGCTTTACCTTTACCTTCAACTGATTGATGTCGTAGGAGTTATGAGATAGTATACTCCTTACCTTATATGCTGCAAAATTATCACGGATGTTTATTGACAAATCAGTGTTTTTGCAAATGCTTTAGGTTTCCCTGGCGACAATTAAATAATTATATAGATTACTTGACTCGCAAAGACTAGCAAAATTACAGATTAGCCAACTTCACCAATTTCCTTCGACGCAGCGCCATAAAACGTAGATTAGTAGTAGATTGGTACTGAGATGATGATTAAAAATAAAACTGAGAATAATGATCCTAGCTAAATTTCGTCATAAATATCCTCAAGGAAGTTTGGTCAGTGAATTAATCGAAATAGACCGAGGTACATACATTGTCAAAGCTATAGTGCAAATAGATAATCTTATTTTAGCTACTGCTCTAGCAGGTGCAGCCACAGTAGAAGCTGCGGAAGACGCTGCCAAAGAAAGAGCGATCGCCAGCTTATTTTTAGATCGGCAGCCCAATGTTAGTTCTCTTTTAACCCAACCCGATCCAGCAAAAGTTCAGCCACAGCCTGAGACATCTTCGTCGATCAATTCAGAGATTAAATCAGAGAAAACTAGCAATCATCAAATTGTTAATTTTTCTAAACCTCAAGCTGAACCCGCAATTGAGAGTCAAAATTCATTTCCCGATCTTACCCCTGTGACCGCAGTAGAAGCGCAGATCCCCCAATCTCAGCCAGATTTGTCAGCAAAAGTCCCTGTGGTGAGTTTAGATCCCCCAAGGGAAACTAATTTATTTGGCGATACCTTTACTGCTGAAACTTCCACCGCAATTTTGACAGAAGAGAATCATGATGTCGATGCTCCAGCTACGGAGCTAATTTCTTCTGAGCTAGAAGCAATGGATTTTAATGAAATTAAACAGAAAACCGATATTGAAATCAAACGCTTAAGCTGGACTAAAGATCAGGGCAAAGAATTTTTGATGAGTCGTTACGGCAAAAGAAGTCGTCTACACCTGACAGATGAGCAGTTATTAGAGTTTCTGCGCTATTTGGAAAAATTACCGAATCCTGTGCAATAACAGGTTTTTGGTCGCATCATTGACCAGTAAACTTTCTCTCAAGTAACAAAATAATCTTGAGCTGCTTACTGCAAAATTTTGTTAATCTCAAAGATAATAATAATAAATTATTCTTGTATCGTCGTGTCAAAATAGCAATAATAATAGATACAATCAGATGCAAGACAAAAATAGGAGTTACTCGTACAGGAGAATTCATGCTACACCGCAAGATTTATCAACTCTGTCAAGATGGTCGTGAAGTTTGTGTTTTCTTGCGGGATCAACAACGCTGGATCGAGAGCGGTCGTATTGTTGATTTCGAGGGAGATATTGTCACAATTCGTTACGAAACCGAAGAAGAAGATGAAATCAGCTCCTGGGAAGAAATGGTTCGTCTAGAAAGCATTGGTGCTGTCACCAAAAAATTAGCTTCGGTTTCTAAAATTAACACTGAAATTCTGGTTTCTGATGATTGTCCCGAAGCAGAACAAATTTACCCAAAATCATCTGAACATAATCAGGAGTAATGTATTGCTGTCCAGGATGTTTAATTAATTCAGCCAACTTCATCTATTTCCTTGGCTTCAAACACAGGGCAGTAACCTTCGGGAATGACTTTAAAGCCATAGAGGGGAGAAAATTGATTCCAACAATGTTGGTTATGATAGTGAAAACAGCGATCGCAGCAGTCTAAATCTGCTGAGATTCTCCCCTGACTATTGGAGTTTAATAGTTCTCTTTGAGATACTCCTTTAATCACTAGCTCATTACCCTGCCAGCGAGCCTGAATGATACCTGTGTCTGCCACCTGCTTCCATCTAGAGTCATTGCTAATATGTTCGGGCAAGACAATGGCGATCGCCGAGTTAGTTTCGTTAAGTTCTCCCTCATAGTAAATTGGTTCGGGAGTCTGGGGTTGCACAAAGCGATCGCCGATAGGTAACTCTAGCAATGTCCCAGAGGCAGGAGAATGTATTTGATATCGATTACGCAGCTCTTCTAAACTAGCAAGTTCTAGCAGATAGTTTAAAGAACCATGAACTAAAATAACGTGCTGTGGTCGTAGGTTGTGAATTAATTGTGTAGTATTTCGTCCATCACTATGCTCTGCTAGCAAGTAAGTTTCAATCTCAATTGAAGATAAATTGTGCAGTAATTCTAATTGAGGGGATTGTGGATGAATATAGTTTAAAGGATGTTCTGGCAACAAAACTAGCCAGTCAGCTACCTTATCGGACATGTAACTCCATAAGTTACTGTGATAATCTACTAGGAAAACTCGGCGATTTTGACTAGTAGCAAAGCGACTAGGATGATTAAGACGGCGCATACGTGGACAAATTCTTTCATCCCAAAATAAGGCTTGATGTTTGGCAAAATTTTGCACGGATACAGGAAACTGAGACAGTAATTCTAGATAGATATCACAGGTCAAAGCAACTGAATCATCCACCCAAATATCTAAATCTCGTCCTGTAAATTGATGATGAGAACGCAATAGTTTGAGGATTTCTTGTCCTAAACCAATTGGTGGGACAGGTAGCAATACATCTTTTCCTGCCTCTAAAGCACGATTAATTCGCTCCATTAGCTGTTTTTCTTGAAGACGACGATGAGGATGACGCATCGTACCGTAGCTTCCTTCTAAAATCAGCACATCTGGGGCTAAACCACGCAAATGCTCGATGGACATTCCTTCCACCAACTGAAAGTTAGAAACCGAAAAATCTCCACTATACATCACCCGATAGCTACGTTTGGCGGTAGTGTAGGTGATAATAATCGCTGCTGCACCAGGCAAGTGTCCCGCAGGCACTACCTCAATTTGCAGATCGTCCGTAATCTTTAAAGTTGAACGCCAGGGTAACACCTGGCACCAGGATAAATCTTCTCCCTGGAGTTGACCAACCCAATTACAGGGTAGGAGTTTAGCTGTCACCTCACTAGTGTAGATCGGTATTTGAGGGAAAGCTCGATGTAGCTCTAACAAACCACGACAGTGATCCTCGTGGGCATGGGAACAAAAAATTAGATCTGCTGGAGGTTGATTTTGATCTAATAATGGGGATAAG
Source organism: Pleurocapsa minor HA4230-MV1 (assembly GCA_019359095.1). Classification (NCBI taxonomy): domain Bacteria; kingdom Bacillati; phylum Cyanobacteriota; class Cyanophyceae; order Pleurocapsales; family Pleurocapsaceae; genus Pleurocapsa; species Pleurocapsa minor. The sequence goes on from JAHHHZ010000024.1 coordinate 103,142, forward strand.
TCTGTTAGACCACAATCTAGCAGAATACGATGTTTGCCCAAATGCATCATTAAACAAACACCCTCATCCTCATGACCTGCTGCGTAAGTAAAGCAGGATAAAGGCAGGGAACTAGATTTAGCTTTTCCCTGACTTATTTTCATAATCTTTACCCCCAATAACCCAGATTTTGCTCAATTTTTAACGTCATTTTGATTAACGTCTCTAATTAAAATCTTAGGTTATGTCAGCAAAGAGATTTATTTTTAATTGGAGAGAGGTCAGATTTTTAACCAAATTTAAGAATATAAGTTGAGTTTAGGCAGAGCATTAGTTTTTGCTTAAACTAATTGAACCAAATTTAAAATTAGGCTGCATTTAACGAATTAGTGAGCAGATCCATTGCCATCATATTTGTCTGTATCGTAATAACCACCCTTAGTACCAAAATACAAGCAGGCTACTGTAAAAATTCCTGTTAAGACTAAAATTATTAACTTGACATCCATACCGCTCAAAATTTATTTAATTAACTTCATATACCATGATAGTTTGACCTACTAAAAACAATTCTGCAAAAAATCTATTAATTATCTATTAATTAAAAGTAAGCCCAAAGAATCTAAATAGCCTCTTCAACTTTCTCAGAAGATATTTGGGGGATCGATGTAGCCAAAGAGATTTCTTCCACTTCGGGCAAGCGCTCTAAAAGTAAGCGAGAAGATTGATTTCCTCCCGAAAGACGTTTCAATAATTTTGGTCTGGGGTCATGAAGCAAATAATAAATTTCGTCGTCCGCCTGCCATTCTTCATCTGCTACCGCCACTTGAAAGCTATCTCCACGCTTGACGATTAGAGGCAGCATTTCACCAGCACGAATTAGAGCCTGTAGATGAGCCGATTTAAAAGAAAAATCTAATTCTTGAATAATGGTTCGACCCAGTTTAATCTGACCATCATCAATATAGCTATTCCAAATTTTAATTGGTAATTGGGAAATTAACGCTTGACTAACTTTGCTGGCGCTGTTGCCTTCGGTAGAGTTATTTTGCGGGAAAGCAGCTAGTACCCTAGGGGGTTTAAATTCTTCTGCCGCTCTTTGAGCCAGAACTAAATTTACTTCGCCATTATTAGTTAAAGCCAAAAAAGTTCCCATGGATTCGATCCCTGCCTCAGCTAAGACCTCAGTATCGAGCGCACTGCTTTGGAAAACTGGCAAGTTATCCGCCTCTGCCTTCTTGCACGCATCAGGATCGGTATCAATCATGACCACCGACTCCCCTAGCTGCTGAAACAAGCGACCCATAAAGCGACCCAACCCATCACAGCCAATAATCACGGCTCCCTTAGCATCACTGGAGGTAATATTTAACCAGTTGGCGACCCACCGTGCTGTCAACCCTTGAAAGAAAACCGTCATTAAAATAGTCAAAAAGACTAAAGCTTTAATTGCATCTCCACCGTTGATTCCTTTTTCGGTCAATAAAATAGCAAATAAAGAAGCTACCGAAGCCGAGACAATTCCTTTGGGGGCAATCCAGGCTAAAAAAGCTTTTTGTCGCCAATTTAGATCGCTATTCCAGGTGCAAACAGCAATACTAATGGGTCTGACTACTAACATTAAAACTGCTACCGCTAGGACACTACCCCAGCCTAGAGCAAAGACACTGGCAATGGAGAGATCGGCAGCCAGCAAAATGAACAGCACAGAAACACACAGTACCGTTAGTTGACCTTTAAATCTTTTCAACAGCCTTTCTTCAGGGAGAGCCGAAGCTTTAACGACAATACCCGCCACGACAGTTGCCATTAGTCCAGACTCGCTGCGTAAACTCTGGGAAAGCCCGAATAGTCCCCACACCCCAGCCAAGACTACCAGATTTTTGAGTTCATCTGAAATACTGTTTGCCTGTTTCAAGAGTAATCCTAGCAACCAGCCTCCAAGTCCACCGACTATCGCCCCGATACCGAGACGTAGCAGTAGACCACTCATGATATCCATTGGTGCAGCATTGGTATTGAGAATAGTATTTAGCACCACTACGGCTAAAATTGCCCCTACAGGGTCGATTAATACGCCCTCCCCTTCTAATAGGGTAGCTACCTGCCGATCTACTCTCACTTGTTTTAATAGCGGGCTAATTACAGTCGGGCCAGTTACCACCACCAAAGAAGCATAAAGAAAAGCGATCGACCAGGGAAACTCTGCCAGCCAGTGGGCAGCCATTCCGCCTCCAATCAGAGTAATTAGAGTGCCGATAGTGACTAGGTTACGCAAACTACCTGATACCTTACCCAGTTCTCGCAACTCTAAATTTAAGCCTCCTTCAAACAAGATGATCGCCACTGAAAGAGCCACAAGCACTTCTAATCCAACCCCTAAGTCATGAGGATGGAGTATATCTAGCGAACTTGAACCCAATAAAATGCCGAACAATAACAGAAAAACAATACTGGGGACTTTAAAATATTCGGCTACAACTTGGGCGCTGATACCTGCTAGAACCGCAATAACTATTTGGATGGTAATTTGAAAAGATTCTTCCATAAGATAAGCAAAAAATTAGCGTTCTATGCAGGCTGTTAGTTGAGAGTTTCGAAAAAACAGATTGCTCAATTCGGTAAGGCGGCTTTTTTGTCCTAAAGGACGACGCGCAGCTAGTCCTAAAGGATAAGCTCCGCAAATGCTTTAGCATAAGCTTCGCAAATGGGCAGCTTCCTGCAAAAAACGCGCCGTAATAGTTACCTTATTTCATTTACCATTCAAGTATATTAGTCAACCTAAAAATTGTGGATCTAACCAGAAAAAACCTGGACTCATTAACTAGTCTATTTCACCTTGACAAGATCGAGAAAATTTCTGAATGCAATATATGATGATTAAGCAAAAGGTTTTGAGAGAAACTGCTAAATTTTTTAGAGGTATCTGATAATATTGTTGCCTATGACGATTGGGTTCCGCCCACGCTTCGCGATCGCAATTACTTTATGTTGAGTTATCTTAGCATCTCCATCTTAGATTACTCTGCTATTTTCTCTCAATATTTGGTCAAGCTAATTCGATTAAATTTAGTTTACAGTAAAGTTATTCAGGAATTTGAATAATTCAAAAATAACGTAGTAGTTGCCAAAAAAAAAGCTATTTAAGATGGATTAATCTCGTTTTAAGCGACATAAAGAGATAAACTATTGAGGGCAAATCTCAAGGCGAAATTTTGCTAAGTTGTTTTGGAACAATCTTCGGCGATCGTTGAATAGACTGAATTAATAAATCTTTGAGTACTGCTGTGCTAATCGGGATTGCTCTAGTTTAGACTCACGCTAAATCTGTTTAAAATAAAAAAAAGCTATGTTTTGAGCTTCATGTTTTTACACTCTTACTAATCAAAATTGTCAAGATCAACAATTAGCTTTAGTTGCTTCGTTAACTTATGTCCATTCACCATGTATCGATGTGGAGACGCTCATCTAATCGGCTGCGCCAAAGTGAAATTTGGCTCGAGTTTCTGTGCCTAACTGGGTTATTGCTAGCAGCAGCAGCTTTGTTTTTGGTAAATTTATCAAACTTACCTCTGCTAGATTCTCATGAGGCAACCCTGGCACAAGTGGCAAAAGAGATTTATCGCAGTAGTGATTTAAGCACCTGGATTTTCCCAACTCTATGGCATGAACCATATCTAGGACAGCCTCCTTTGGTACATAATTTAGTGGCGATCGCTTATGGAATTAGTGGCGTAGGGGAGATGACAACTCGGTTTCCTGGAGCTTTATTAGGAGCCTTATCGGTGCTGTTGCTCTATCAGATCGGACGTGAAATCTTTGTTGCTCGTCTTCCTGCCTTGTTTTCGGCTCTAGTCTACCTGACTTGCGTACCTGTAGTGCGTTACAGTCGATTAGCTACCTTAGACGGGCCGTTGCTGTGTTTTGAACTATTGACGATTTGGGCAGTTTTACGCTCGCGCCGTGACCTGAAATGGAGTTTAATCACAGGAATTGGCTTTAGCTTGATGAGCCTGACGAATGGATTATTCGGGATTCAAGTTTTAGCGATCGCTTTGTTATTTTTATTTTGGGACACTCCTCGATTACTTAGTTCGGTTTATTTTTGGGGTGGATTATTACTTGGTGCAGTTCCTAGCCTGGTGTGGTATTCTGCTCAATTCTTCCACTATCGTCAGCTTAATGTTGGTGGCGGCTTCTTAAATTTACTTCTGACTGAACCACAGCAGCATTTTGCCGTAGTTGAATCGTCTCCTGGCTACTATCTGCTTCAAAGTTTACAGTATTTGTTGCCCTGGCTGATGGTTATGTTTGCGGGAATACAGTTAATTCAGCATAATCTTCATTGGGGATGGGCAAAGCTCTTGGCGGTATGGCTGGGAGGTTACTTAGTCCTGGGATTTTTAATGCTTAACCAAAATGATTGGCTCATATTGCCCCTATATCCCGCTTTGGCTTTGGCAGCAGGCAAGCAGCTAGACCGAATTCGCAATTTACCTAGCTTTGTTCTTTACCCACGAAACTGGATATATGGCTTTGCTTTGATGGCAGCTTTGGCAGCCTTAGCAGGACTAAACTGGGGTATCCGCAACTATATTGATTTTTACTTACCGTTTATTTGTGGTTCTTTCAGTATTACTTTTGGCGCTACAGCGATCGCTATTGCTCAGCAAGACAAGCAATTTATCTCTTTGTTATTTTGGGGTCTTTTTGTCTCTATTTTTTTGCTAGTGATTTCTCCTCATTGGATTTGGGAACGTGGAGAATTACAGCCAACCACACCGATTGCGGAACTTGTGCAGCCAGCAAACTCTTTCTCAAACAGTAGTTCGCCCCAGTCTCAATTTTGATCGCGACAATCGCCAAATGATTTCTCAGTCGATTTCTGAACTGTACTATTTTGACGACAGACAGAAGAAGTGAGTTTGCTCTATTGAATTAATTAGATTAACTAATTAGCAATCAACCAGGAAATTAGAACAATTAAGTTTGATTATCACTGCATTTTTTAGCTGTTATTAAATAAACTATAAGCTATTAATAGCAGAAAACTACATAATTAATTTCTCTTCAAAAATTAAGTCGCAAAAACAAAAAAGAGGTCGAACGGTAATAAATCTAGATCAAACCGACCCCCTCTAACTAGTTTTATTCTTGATTGCTTAGCTGACATAAATTATATGATCTCTGTCTATAAAATTTATAGTAGCCTAGTCTTCATCATCAACACCAATCTGCCGTAGATGAATATGCTTTCTGCCTAAAGTTATTTCAAACTCATCTCCTTGTTCTAACCCCATTTTTTTGGTGTAAGCAGAGCCAATTAATAAATTACCATTAGACTGGACGCTAATCCGATAGCTAGCAGAACGTCCGCCTCTACCTTGTCCATTGGAGGTGCTATCTAATTCAATTCCTTCTGCATCGATTAATGCATTAAGAAATTTCATCATGTTGACTCTTTCTACTCCGTTTTTGGTGACTGTATAATAGCCACATTTTTTGGCTTTCTCTTCTTTTGAGAGAGTGCCAAGCTCTTTTACTCTATCTATTAACGTTGAACCGACTAAAGGTTGTGGTTGGGTTGTTTTTGCCATTAAATTTGAAACAACTAAAAATCTATTTGGTTTACAATTTTACTTTCAGCTTAAAGTTTAGCTTGGGCTGATTTTTTTACTTTTTTATTTGCCTATAAAACTATATTACACTTATTGAGCATAATAAACTAAATTAAAAAATTTAATTTTATTGATCTATGCTGACATTGCCAATAATTAATATTTATAAGTTAGTGAAAAAAAATCGACTAATATACGCAGGTTTTACTAAGGATTAAAATTTTATCAATGAAATTAACTACTCGCGGTCATTATAGTGTGAAGGCATTATTGGATTTAAGCTTACAGCCAGGATATCAACCAACATCAGTTAAAATGATTGCCCAAAGACAAGATTTACCCGCACCTTATCTGGAAAAGTTATTGATAGAAATGCGACGAGCTGGCATTGTCAATTCAGTTAGAGGGGCAAAAGGAGGTTATCAGCTAGCAGCTAAACCAGAGCAAATTTCATTGGGCAAAATTTTAGAAGCGGTGGGCGAAACTATTGAACCTTTACCTCGTCAATTTCCCGATTGCAATTTAGCCGAAGATTGGGTTACGTTTAGTCTTTGGCGTAGACTACATCAAAAACTAAAAGAAGCTTTATATGGAATTACTTTAGCCGATCTATATTATGATGCTCGCAGTTGGCAGGCGGCTCAGGGAGAAGAAAATAATTTTGTGGTTTAAAGCAGTAAATAGCTTTGGTTTTAGCGCAAGATGGCAAAAATTACGCTTAATTGTGGATCACAAAAAATAACTCTGATGGGGGTTAATCTAGCAAAAAATTACACTCTTAAAGCTGTTTCTGTATACAATATATAGAGGTTATATCTTCAATTTTAACTGAATTGACTAAATCTCAAAAAGCTTTAACTTATCAAGGTGGCTGCCATTGCGGTTCAGTCCGCTTTCAAGTATTAATAGATAGATTTATAGCAGAAGATTGCAACTGTTCTATTTGTCGTAAAAAAGGGTTTTTGCATCTGATTGTTCCTGCCGAAAATTTTGAGCTATTGCAGGGATTAGATAGTCTGACCTGTTATAGTTTTCATACCAAGGTTGCTCGACACACTTTTTGTTCGATCTGTGGCATACATGCTTTTTATCGCCCTCGGTCTCATCCCGATTCAATTGATGTTAATCTGCGCTGTTTAGATCGAGATATTACGGACAAATTTACTATTCGCTCATTTGATGGCCAAAATTGGTCAGATAACATTGCTCAAATTCGCGATTAATTCAGCTTTAGGTCTTAGTTCATCTCCAAGCATAATTCTCTTATTGGCAGCTTGGTTAGACTATCTTATTGGCGATCCTTGGGGGTGGCTACACCCAGTGCAGGTGATGGGATGGATAATTCAAAACTACACTGATTTAACAGTCAAAGTTTGTCCTCCTGGTTGGCAACGTCGTTTAGCGGGAGTAGGGTTAGGTCTCGGCTTAATTATTGGTAGCGGATTAATGAGCTGGTTGATGATCTGGCTTAGTAAAACTGTTCATCCTATTCTGGGATTAACTGTCCAAATAGTCCTTCTAGCTAGCTGTTTGGCGGGTAAAAGTCTGCGCCTTGCCGTACAGGATGTTTTAGTTCCAATTAATGCTCATAACTTAATCGAAGCGCGATCGCGTCTTAGTTTATACGTCGGACGAGACACCAAGAATTTATCACAGCCAGAAATTCTGCGAGCCTTATTAGAGACTGTGGCGGAAAATGCGGTCGATGGTGTGACTGCGCCACTATTTTATGCGATCGCTGGTTCTTTTACTCCTCTTGGTGCTGTTCCTGTCGCCTTAGCTTATAAAGCTGCTAGTACATTAGATTCAATGGTCGGCTATCTTCGTGAACCCTATACAGATATAGGTTGGTTTAGCGCTCAATTAGAAGATCGTTTAACCTGGCTCCCTTGTCGTCTAACGGTGCTGACTTTGTGTCTTGGTTCGCTTAGACCTTTAGAGATTTGGGGAATCTGCCGTCGTGATGGCATTAAAGATCCTAGTCCTAATTCAGGCTGGAGCGAAGCTGCTTATGCAGGAGTATTAAAAGTCCAACTAGGAGGAGAAAACACTTATCAAGGGGTGGTGCGAGAAAAACCTTTGCTAGGCAATCCTACAGAACAAATCTCTCAAGCAAAAATTAATGATGCTTTAACCTTAACTCGCTATATTTTTTTAAGTTGGCTGGCGATCGCGATCGCTATTAATTATCTAGGTCAGATTTTTTAACTCACTTTGATAATCATTTAATAAATAATGCATTTTTAGCATGGTTAAGCACAGCATAACAACATAAATGTGACTTAAATAACAATCCGCCTCAAATTTATCTGTTACAACAGAAGCTGTGATTTTTCCAGATCTATTCAGATCTCTATTTAAATGATGTTTAGTGCTGTGTTCAATCCTTATGTTTACAAATAATTAACCATAACTTCAGACAAACTTTACAGCAATTAGGTAATCTTGCTCAGGCAAAATGAAGAGGAAATCGTGCAGCATAAGATTGAATAAAAAGTTGATCAGCCAATCAGCTTTTTTACAGATTAAACTTCGCCAACCAACTAGAATTCTCTCGTTTAAGTCGGCGCATTTAACTAGACAACTAGACATAAAAGAACCATAGTCAATCAATTAATACCGTTAGTAAATACTGATATTGAGGAGTCCATGATGAATTTAGTACAGCATACATTTGAAAGCTTGCATCCTAGCTTGTGGCTAGCTCGTATACAAGCTATATCTCCCATTACCTTAACCAAGCAAAGTAAAATCGATCTGCTATCTCCTGTGCGTAAATGGTTAGACGATCTGGCAATTAAAGATCGTGCTTTTGCCCATCGCATCTGTAGAATAATCCCTAGCCAATGTCCGTTTGAGCGAGAAATAAAGTTATTGGGACGTACTTTGGTCAAAATTCCCCCCATGTGTAAGCTTAATCCTGTTTACGATGAGGTAATTGCCTTGCGTTTCCGAGCAATTTGCTATCTAGCCGATACTTGTGGTGAGGATGTTAGCATCTACTGTTGACTATAGATTAAAATTGAGTGATCTTAATCTTTTAACAGACAATCGTGGCAATTATTGCACTCAAAGCTTGGTATTTAGCACAGTATGAACCGATTAAGCAGGTAATTCAACGGCCTTTTACTTTACGCTTAAGTAGAAATAGCCTGTTAAAAACAGGTTTGCGGGCAGATTTTTTAGACGATCGCCTTGAAGTAGAAGGCTCAGACTGGTTTCAACTATATCTATCAGGCAAAACAGTTGAATTTTATATCCAAGGTAGTGGTACTTATGTAGTATCCAATATTGATTTAGTTTCTCAAGAAATTTATTTCACCAAATCTACCAGTATTTCGGGGTTGCAACCAACTATTTACTACAGTCCTCAAACTCATCACCAGGCTGCTAATGAAGCGATTACCTCGGCTTTAACCACCATTATCGATAATCTCGCAACGCGATCGCGAATTCCCCTAACTCTAGAGGTTACTCCCCGCACTCCAGGCTCACCGCTACGCTTGAGTAACAGTCAGTTTAGCAAGATTGGGAAAAGTTTACTGTTAATTGCCGATGTCACCCCGATTGAGAACATTACGACAGGGGATCGGTCTGAGTTACTTATGGACTCGAACGTCTGTATAGAATTGGGCTATGGGATTCAAACTAAAGATCATGGTCAGATTTTGCTTTTAAGCCAAGAACGCGCTGATTTATCAGGAACGTCACCTTTCGATATGGCTGGCTATAAACAATTGAGTTTTACTGACGGTAAGCAACTAGCCAAGAGTCTGCCCAAATTAATCGACACCCTGTTGCAGAGATACAGCCTGTTTTAAAGGCAATTAACTCACGATCTTAAAGACAAAGTAAAAAGAGAAGGTTCATAAGGTAGACTTTAATTGAGAACTATTCTTATAAAGAGCTAGAGAAGTTACCCAAATTTCTGCTGGCGATCGACATCTAAATAATGAATCAGTCAGTAATTCTCCAGCTTAACAACATTACTAAGACTTATCCTGGTCGAGCAAGCTCTGGCATCAACAGTCAGTCCATGGCAGTTTTAAATGATGTCAGCTTAACTCTTAATCATGGTGAATTATTGGGCTTATTAGGGCCATCTGGATGTGGGAAAACCACCTTGCTGAGAATAGTGGCGGGATTTGAGTCCATATCCCAGGGAACAGTGGCGATCGCGGGCAAGGTAATTTGTACTAACTGCGAATCCTTAGCAGCGGAGAAACGTCAGACAGGCATGGTGTTTCAAGATTACGCCCTGTTTCCTCATTTGACGGTGGCAGAAAATATTGCCTTTGGTTTGAAACGTCAGCACAAAAACTTGGGTAAGGGTTTATTTTCTCGTCAGAATCAGCCCCAGATTAAGCAGAGAGTGAGAGAAATTCTGCAACTGGTCGGATTAGAAGGTTTTGAACAGCGTTACCCTCATCAACTTTCAGGAGGGCAGCAGCAACGTATTTCTTTAGCCAGAGCCTTAGCACCTGAACCAGCGCTGATCTTATTAGATGAACCCCTGAGTAATTTAGATGTCCAGGTACGCCATCGTCTGCGAGCTGAAATTAGGGCTATTCTCAAAGCAGCAGGAACATCAGCTATTTTTGTCACTCACGATCGCGAAGAAGCTTTGGCAATCTCTGATAAAATTGCCGTGATGCGCCAGGGCAAAATCGAGCAGGTAGGAACTCCAGAAGAAATTTATCTCAACCCAGCAACGCACTTTGTAGCCGAGTTTGTTACTCAAGCTAATTTTCTACCTGCTACTAAACAGGGACAAGTTTGGGTTACAGAAATTGGCGAGATAACCGCGCCATCTCAAACTAATCAAGCAACAACTGGAGACTTAATGTTGCGTCCTGAAGATATTACCCTAGTAGCCGATCCCAACTCAAAAATTGTGGTTAGATCGAGACAGTTTTTAGGTCGAGAGTACTATTACGCAGTAGAGACAGCTTCAGGCAAAATAATTTATGTACGGATGGGTTTGGCTACAGCGATCGCTGTGGGGGAAAAAGTGAGCTTATCTTTCAATAGCGATACTCCCCAGATCTTTGCCAAAGGATAAGCTTCGCAAATAGGAAATAGGAAAGAGAAAGTAGTAGGTAGTAGGAAATCTCAACTATTTAAGCTGGTAGAACCTTCATGTACAGTTTTAACCCACTTTAAGCGTTTGGGACGGATGGACATGCGAGCAGTAACGCTAAACATGACTATTTGCCAATGAAGCATGTAGACTAAACCCCGTAAAGATTGAGCCGTAATTTTAAATAAAACAGGTATTACTGGTTGAGCAGAAGCTTTTTGTACTCGAACTAACCCCCGAAACATCCCCACGAAACCCCAGGCAAATAGTAAAGCGGTCACAGGACTGAGGATTGGTAAACGGTGACGAGCGATCGCCATAATGCCATCAGGTACATTAGCTGCGGGGACAAGGTATTGCAGCAGCATCCAGCAGAGTAAATCGATTCTCTTGCCAAATCCCATCGGCGTACGGAAAATATAGCGCCAATAGTCGAGGTAGCGTTGATAGCCACCTTCTGCCCAACGATTGCGCTGATGCCAAAGGGAATAGGCGTTAGTAACACCCTCTTCTAAGACAGGGGGAGTGAGCAGAAAACCAATTTTCCAGTTATCGAGATGAAGACGGATAGTCAGGTCTAAATCATCGGTGATCGTTTCTTCGTTCCAACCACCACAGCTATGAAGGGCTTGACGGCTGACAAATTGACCATTACCTCTCAGTTCGCCGATTCCACCTACGGCAATACGTTGCTGCTGGACATAGCTATCTAAAGCCATCTCTGCTGCCTGTCCTTTCGTCCAAAAGTTTTCGTCAGAGTTAGCGATCGCTTTTCTGACCTGGACTGCTCCCATTTGAGCATTATCAAACAATGGTACAACTCTTCTCAACAGGTCGGGTGAAACCTTGGCATCCGCATCAAATACGCCAATAATGTCGCCAAAAGTTTGCGGAATTACCTGATTTAACGCCCCTGACTTACCACCTCCAGCATTAGCCCCCCGATGAACTACTTTAAGTTGCGGATATTCTTTCGCTAGCCGATCTAAAATTGCGGGAGTATTATCAGTACTGCGATCGTCAATTGCCCAAACTTCATATTTGTCGGCTGGATAATCGAGGTTACAGAGCATTGCGACTAGGTTACTGATGACAACTTCCTCATTCTTGGCAGCTACTAAAAGGGAGACTTGAGGCGCATCTGTCAAACAGTCATCGGCTAAAGGATTGGGTACAGGATCCGACTTGGCAAATAAATAGCGTAATATTTGCATCCCCACCAGAGATGTGAAGCCGAAAACCAACCAGATGCCCCAACTAACTAAATTTAGAATAATTACAGTTAGCCAGACTGTCATTAGTAAAAAGGCAGCTTTTTGTCTACGCCCCGCTAAACCCTGAAAAAAGTTCTCCCGAAACTCTTCTTCGGCAACTTCTGGGTCGGATAATTCAGCTAAAAGAGAATTAATAGGATCTAAATCTGAATCGGCTTGTTCTTTTGACCAATAATTCTCTGTCATAATTATGTTTTTAAATCTCTGCGCTAGGCTCAAAACTTTAGGCGATCGCGTCTTTGATGTTGCAAATCAGCAATCAAATTATTGTTAATCGTCCTGGCTCAATTGTAGCGAAAATTGTAAACTTTCTTTACAGAATTTGAATTTGCACAGTAGCGAATAAAGTGGCTAATATCTTAATTTATTGGTTCTCAGGCTGATTTTTGGTTAAAGTAAGTAGCAGCAAGAGTTTAATTTTTCTAAATTTAATTGAAGTTATAACAACATGATGATCGGTAGTTGGGTTGAGGGGTTGGCGATCGCTTTAGCCTCAGTATTGTGGGTAGAGTTGGTCAGAGATTTATATCATACTTTATCTCATCTCTGGCAACCCTTATATCGTCTTCACGTCTGGCATCACAAAGTTTTTCGCCCCGATCTCTCAGTCGTCAGCGATACAATTTATCGTCAGGCTCATTGGTATAATGACGTACCAGAGGCTTTGGTAATGCTGATCTTGAGCATTCTTCCCTGGCAGTTTTCTCAGATCTGGAACATAACACCTCAGTGGGCAGCATGGACAGGTTCTGTTTATACTTTAAGCTTTTTGTTAGGCGCGATCGCCCGTGGACTTGGTATTCCCTGGGTGGATGAACTAACAGATGTGACCCATCGACCAGGAGAGTTTACCAGCCTACCTTCCCGCTGGCTAGTTAATCGTCCTTACCATTGGCGACACCATTTTGATAATCAAGATGCTTATTTTTCTGGAACATTGACGGTGGTAGATAAACTTTTAGGTACAGCATTGTCTCTTAAGCATAAACGCATTGCCGTTACGGGAGCATCAGGAACTTTGGGTAGAGCTTTATTAACTCAACTACACCTGGCGGGGGCAAAGGTAATCGCTTTAACTTCCTCTGAAATGGAAATCGAGCTAGAAATTGCGGGGGAGAAAATCCCCATCAAAACTATATCCTGGCAAGCTGGACAAGAAGCAGAATTACTCCCTCAGTTAGAAAAAGTTGATATTTTGATTTTAAATCATGGAGTTAATGTCCATGGTCAAAGGGATGAGAGTGCGATCGCCAAGTCCTATGAAATTAATACTTTTTCTACCTTGCGTTTGATGGAGTTATTTTTCCAAACCGTCAAAAGCGATCGCGACATGATTCGCAAAGAAGTCTGGGTCAATACTTCAGAAGCAGAAGTTAACCCTGCTTTTAGTCCCCTATATGAATTGAGTAAAAGAGCGATCGGCGAATTAGTAACCATGCGTCGTTTAGACGCTCCCTGTATGGTACGAAAGCTTATTCTAGGGCCTTTTAAGAGTAAGCTTAATCCTCTTGGCGTAATGTCCCCTGAATGGGTAGCAAAACAGATTGTTAATTTAGCCCGTCGAGATATACGTAATATAATCGTGACGATTAACCCCCTAACTTTTATCTTGTTTCCCTTGAAAGAATTTTTTACCTCTACCTATTTCCGCTTTTTTAGTTCAGCCACTCGATAACGAACATAAAAGGGCTTCGCTCCAGCTATAAGCTTAATTAGAAGAGCTTAAGGCTTATAGCTTATAGCTTACAGCTTTTGATCAATGCTCAAGAGACTAAAAATCAAAGTCGGGCATCAGCTTTAAAACTCCCATCCCCAGATCTGTACCGTTTATTGATTTAACTTCAAATAAAGCCAGCATATCTTTTGCTTGAGGATTACCTCGATTTGCTCCTGTCGCTCCCATCGCCACGACTAATCCACAATAGCCTTTAGTTTTTTGACAGCGTTGATGCCATGTTTCCAAAGCTTTGGTTTGTTGTGCCACATCTTGAGAATACTCAGCAAAGATATATAGTTCATCATCCTCGGTTTGCAGCATACCCAAATCATAAACCTCTCCATTAAAAGGATCGTGACCAGGATTAAAACAGACTGCTTTTAAACCGCCCGCATCTTTAATTCTGGTAATCAAACGGTTTGCCTTAGAGCGAGTAGTTTGAATAAAAATTGTCGGCAGTTCGGAAGCTTTATTGGCAACTTTAGCCGACTGGCAATAGGTTTTTGACTGGTGCTGAAGTTGTTTAATCAATTCTCTGGGTATGCTAGCTAAACTGACCAATGCGCCGTCGGGAATTAAATCTTCTTGGATCGGAATATTTGCTTCTGGGGCAAAGCTAGAAAAATCCCTTTGTCCCATATCCAAAAGTTCTGCTGATAATTCTGGTAGGGTAGAAACTTTAGTGTTAATGTGCTTCTTCTCTGCTGTGACTGGCAGCACAATCCGATAAGATTTAGTTATCGCTTCAATTGGTTCTTGAGCCAGGATTGAACGATGGCGATCGCAAAAACGCTGTAAAGATTCTAAAGTAGCGTAAACAATGCTGGTTTCGGTTTCATCCAGAAAATGGCGCATTCCTTCAAAAGGATGCAGACTCCCAAAAAATGCCTCCATTGATGGCTCATCTAAAACACTGTTTTCTGGTTCTACCTCTTCATAATTAAGAAACCAACAGTCTTGAGCTAAAAAGGCTTTTTCTAACTCGGCTGCTGATTGATGCTCGCCCAAAGCTGCCTGACGAAATTGCTTAAGCGAATCTAAAGAGCGATAAATTAACACTCCATACTCAGCCGACATCATACCCATAATACAGATATATACCCGCTCTATTTCACAGTTGTTCAACTCCACCTGTAAAATATCGTTATCTGCTAATAATTCCCACGGAGCATGTGACCAAATCTTGCTAGCAACCCGATCGATCGCCTCTTCATAAGCAGCAGGCAAAGGACTAGGCTGATCTTCTTCCATGACGGCAAAACCTTCAAAAAGACGATCTATTAAGGGTAGGTGAGGAGCGTATTCGACGCTAATCCCGAGATCCTGCAATACTCCCCGCAGAAAAAACTGAATTTCGCGATCGCGCACCACAATTTTTTGTGGACGACAAGGCTGGGTTGGGTGGTGAGGCGATTCCATGGCGCGTAACAAAGTTCGCACTACCGCTTCTAGTCCCATATCTTCTGACACTACATCCATAGCACGGACAGCACCTTCAGAACCATCCACCCAAATAATACATTGGTCATCGGTGTTCTTTACCCCGTCTAGATGCGATGCCATACTGCCGAGAGAACGGCGATCGCCTTCCCAAACAACATTTGCCAGGGGGATTTTTTGCAGTCTACTTCTAGTTGTGGGGGGGAGAGTGGTCATAAATGTTTGTCGCTACGTTCTTTGTTTGACAATATCTGCTTTGTTTTCTTGAGCAGTTTGCAATAGTAAACCATACTCCATACCTTCAACAACTGCCTGGTAGGAAGCGTCTAAAATATTGGCAGATACGCCTACAGTTGTCCAGCGTTTAACTCCATTACTTGATTCTACTAAAACACGAGTCTTGGCTGCAGTGCCTGCACCACCATCTAGAATACGAACTTTATAGTCTGCTAAAGAAAAATCGGCGATCTGAGGATAAAATCCGACTAACGCCTTGCGCAAAGCACTATCTAAGGCTGCTACAGGGCCATTACCTTCGGCTACCTCCAATAAATTTTTGCCGTCTACTTCTACTTTAATAGTTGCCAACGCCTTACTGGCAGGATTATCGTGTTCTTGATAAATATTACAGTGAACCTGAAAACCTTTAAGTACAAACAATTGTTTCCCAGGAGTAAGAATTGAGCGCATTAATAATTCAAAGCTGGCTTCGGCTGCCTCAAATTGATAGCCTTCGTTCTCCAAGATTTTTAGTTTGTCGAGAATCTGACGACAGGTAAGATCTTGTTTACTCAAGTTAATGCCAAACTTGGCGGCATAATGTAAGACATTGCTCAATCCTGATTGGTCAGAAATGACGATTCGGCGCTGATTCCCTACTAGTTCTGGCTGAATATGTTCGTAAGTGCGAGGATTTTTCTCTACGGCTGAAACGTGAACCCCTGCCTTATGGGCAAATGCCGATCGCCCCACAAAAGGAGCATGGTCATCAGGAGCTAAATTGACAATCTCGCTAATCGAACGACTAGTCGGACTCAAATTACTTAGCTGTTGCTGCCCCAAACAAGAATAGCCTAACTTTAACTGTAAATTGGGAATCAAAGTACAAAGGTTGGCGTTACCGCATCTTTCGCCATAACCATTAATTGTTCCCTGAATCATAGTTACCCCCGACATCACAGCAGCGATCGCATTTGCCACTGCCGTTCCTGCATCGTTATGAGTGTGGATACCCAATTTACCTTTAATTTCTGGCATTGCCTCGATTACCTCGGTGACAATCTGAGTTACTTCATGGGGCAAAGTACCACCGTTAGTATCGCACAGTGCTAGCCATTCTGCTCCTGCTCTCACGGCCGTCGAAAGAGTTAAAAGCGCATATTCAGGATTTTGTTTGTAGCCATCAAACCAGTGTTCGGCATCGTAAATCACCCTTCTTCCCTGACTTCTTAGATACTCAATGGTTTCACTAATCATCGCCAAGTTTTCAGACAAGCTGGTTTTGAGCGTCTCCACAACATGAAGATCCCAAGATTTGCCAAAAATTGTGACCCAATGAGTCCCTGCTGCCAAGATCGCCTGAAGCATTTGATCTTCGGCTACCGCCATGTTAGGACGACGAGTAGAGCAAAAAGCTACTATTTCTGAATTCTGTAAAGGTTCTTCCTTTAATTGCCAGAAAAACTGAACATCTTTCGGATTTGCTCCTGGCCAACCCCCTTCAATAAAAGGGACTCCCAGGCGATCGAGCTGGCGCGCAATTTTTAGTTTGTCATCTAAAGACAAAGAAATCCCTTCCCCTTGAGAGCCATCTCTGAGGGTGGTGTCATAAACCTGAATTACCGATTTTTGCTTCATTGAGTTAATTGGTGCAACCATCATTAACAAATGTTAAGTTACTTAGAGAGAAATATTTTAACTACCCAAGTTTGAGATTTTTTTATGCCTACCGTAACTGTACAAGGAAAAATCCTTACTGTGAGGATGGTGATAACTTACGCAAAGTTTTATTGAAGCGCGACATTAATCTTCACAATGAGTAATGGGTAATGGGTAATGGGTAATGGGTAAGTAAGTAAGCGTATTAAATCGGTAATTAGTAATTAGTAATCAGTAATCAAAATGAATGTTTTTAAAATATCTCCACTCATTCGCATCACTCTCTTATCTCTCTATATTGGTTTAACAGTGCCGTTACCGTTTCTTGCCGGCTTTACTGACGCACCTGTACCACCGTGGCTGTTGTGGATGGGGATTACTTTGGGAGCGATCGCTGTATATGCTGCTCTCAGTGAACGAGTAATTTTAGACGATGACCAGATTAGAGTAGCTTATCCAAACTGGGTGCCAAAGTTCTTCCGTCAAGGATGGTCTTTGTCTTGGAAAGAGATCGAACAGCTCAAAATGCGTACCACTGGACAAGGTGGCTTAGTTTATTATTTTACCTCTCCTACCACTGAAAAAGCTTATTTACTGCCAATGCGGGTAGCTGGGTTCAACAAAATGGTTACTTTGGTCGCTGAGAAAACTGGCATTGATACAATTGATATTCGTCCTCTGTCTCAACCCTGGATGTATTTGATTCTATTTGCCTGCACAATGGTTTTGTGGCTCTTAGACGGTTGGACAATCTGGACGGCAACTCAAATGTCTGTCTAATAGATTTAACTGTCTATATTCTGCTTGAGCCAACTGCTCAACATTTCTTCTGTAGTTGTCCCGCTAGCTATCCCCAGCATAACTTCTACAACGTCTAACTCTGAAGCGATTAGCTTAACTTGATTAATTTCTAAAAAAACTGCCATCACAATAAAAGCCGTACGCTTATTACCATCAACAAAGGGATGGTTAATCGCAATTCCATAGCCTAATGCAGCAGCCAAATCACACAGGCTAGCTTGAGGATTATAGTTGGCTATGTTGGTAGTTCTAAATAACGCGCTTTCCAGTTTTCCTTCATCAATAATTCCCGTTGTTCCGCCAAATAAGGCAAGTTGCAGCTCATGTATTGCTTTGGCTTGGGCAAGGGTAACTGACTTGATTTGACTCACTTAGCTAATTCTTTCATGGCGTTACGGTAGCGATTAGTAATATTCTTGGCAGCTTCCATCGCTAACTCAAATTCTGGATCGTAAGGGGTTAATTGTATGCCGTCAGGTGTTTGAGTAACATACAGACTATCTCCTTCTCCTACGTTCATCCGCTCTAATATTTCTTTGGGGATACTAGCACCTAATGAATTACCAATTTTACGAATTTTTAACTTCATTTATTTGTCAACCGTAGTTACGAATGTATCTACTATTTTATCAGCAACAATCAATAATTTTTTAAATATTGGTTATTTTTCTGCCATAAGCTAAAAGCTAAAAGCTAAAAGCTAGGGCAAAGCCCTTTACTGAATGATGGGATCTTGGGCATAGTTGAGACGTATTTGTTCTAGCTGTCTAATTTTTTCGACGGCGGTTTGGATTTCCTGGTAGTAATATTCCATCAGCTTAAGATCTGTTGCGGGATTGAGGTTTTGTAGCTGCCCAGAGCAGTAAATCTGACGTCTTTGGTGGTTCACCTGTTCTAAGGAGGCGATCGCTTCTGCTACTCTAACTTCGGTGCGGAAGACATCTTCTTGAGTTTTTTCGTCAAGATAAAACAGCTTCGTTACATTGACAACGTTTGGCGGAAAACTGGGACTAAGATTATGTAGTTCACTGAGTAAAGGGTTAATGTTGCTCATGGATGAACTGGAGACAGTTTCCTCTAGCTTAATTATTTGTTGCCAAAGAAAACGATGGGCAGCCACGTTAAATAGTAAATCTTTGCTTTCTAGCTCCTCGATGATTAATTCACGATAGCGGGGGTAATGGATATAAATACGTAATAGTAAGGCTTCAGCTTGCTCTAAAAGTTCACTTTCAGGATCGCTAGCGATCGCAAAAGTAGGTTTCGAGGCAGATTTTTTTTGACTTAAATTGTGATTATTATTTTGGTAGTTTGTGCGTGTTGACTTTATTTGTGACTTCAGGGTAGCCAAATTTTGCAAAACTAATCGAGTATCTCCCAGACTTAGGAGTTCAGCACAGTGAGTCAAGTAATGGTTACGTTGATTAGCATCCTGTAGTTTGTTGAGGAGTTTAATCATTCCTGCTGCTACCTGCTGAAATTCGTCCGCAGCTTTGAGATTTTTATCTGCTAATAAGCGTTCAATCAGCCAGTCGAACCACAGAGGAGCAGTTTCTAGAGCTTGATAATAGAGTACTACGCCATCTTCTCGGCTTTTTTTAATAAATTCATCGGCATCCTTGCCACCAGGAAGATTAAGAATACGTAGTTGTACCACTCCACCATAGACTAGATCTTCTACTTCGGCGATCGCTCTTTCCGTGGCTTTTTTCCCTGCATTATCGGCATCAAAGTTAAGAATTACCTGTTTAGAAGCAGTAAAGCGAAGTAGCTGTTTAAGCTGATCTTGAGTAAAGGCAGTACCCAAGGAAGCCACCACATGCTTGATTCCTGCTTCATGGAGAGCGATCGCATCAAAATAGCCTTCGACTACTATCGCACAGTCTGCTTGACCAATGGGACTACGAGCTTGATCCAGGGCAAAGAGAGTCTTGCTTTTATCAAATAGGGGGGTTTCAGGAGAGTTAAGATATTTCGGCTGATCTTCATCGTTAAGACTGCGACTGCCAAAGCCAATAATTCTTCCCTGGAGATCCTTGATCGGCATAATTAAGCGATCGCGAAATACGTCATAGTAGCCACTACCTGTTTTACGGGGTTTAATTAATCCCGCCTGTTCCACAAGGTTAACAGGATAACGTTTCTGCTCGACTAAATAGCGATAGAGAGTTTCCCAGCCTCCAGGCGCATAACCAAGCTGGAAACTGCTAATAGTATTTTCTTCGATGTTTCTTTGCTGACGGAGATAAGTTAACGCCACCTCCCCCTGAGACTGATACAGAGCGTGCTGAAAAAAACTTGAGGCGATCGCTAATATTTCGTATAGTTGTTCTTTTAAGGTAAACTGACGCTGAATTTCCTGTCTTTGTTCAGGCTCAACTGTCTTAATCTCAACTTGATAGCGCCGAGCCAAATCGAGAACAACTTCCGCAAAAGACTGCTTATTAATCTCCATTAAAAATTTATAAGCATTCCCCCCTGCACTACAGCCAAAACAGTAATACACTTGCTTATCTTGACTAACGCTAAAGCTAGGTGTTTTCTCATTATGGAAAGGACACAAGCCTAGAAAATCTTTGCCTCGTTTCCTCAGCACAATATGCTCGGAGATCACATCAACAATATCGACTCGCTGCTGTACTTCTTCGATGGTGTCGGGATGCAGTCGCGGAACTTTCACTAAATAACAATCTCAATCAAAAGTCTTAAATTGCCAGAATATTATTCTATCCTGTTACTTATAGCTTTACTGAACGCTCAAATATTATGCTGTCACAATGGGATTGTTTTCTGAAAAACTTAGGTGAATGGCATGGCTCATTTACTCGCTTTTCGCCTCAAGGGGAAGAAACAGCCGATACTCCCACCCTAGTCACTTTAGAGGGATTAAATAATAATCAAAATGTACATCAGGTAGTGCGTTACTTACCTCCTGGTGAACCAGCTCGCGACGTAGTGGTAGATTATGATTCGCTCAACCGCAGTATCATATTTTTTGCCAATGGTGCTTTCTCCCAGGGAAGTATGCAGTGGGGCCCCTATAGTACTTTTGGCGGTGAATTTGGCTTGATTGATAATGAGTTTGGCGATGGTACTCGTCGGCTACGAATGGTAGAGCTTTACAACAGTTCGTCTCAGCTGGAGAGAGTAGTGCTGATTAGAGAAAAACTGCCTCATAGCAATGTGCCAGAAAGACCAACTTTAACTGTAGATAGCTTAATCGGCGAATGGCAGGGAAAAGCCGTAACTTTATATGCAGATCTCAGTCAGCCGACAGAATTTTCCACTCATTTAGCAATTAAACAAAAGGATAGCAATCAGCTAGAACAGAGTTTATCTTTTGGCGATCGCACAATTAGTTCAACTGCGAAAATAGAAGGCTCAAGATTATTATTTGACAACAGTGATTTTCCCACTCAGGTAATGTTATTTCCTGATGGTGCATCCTGTAGTTGCCCTTTAAAAGTAGGTTTAGGTCATAATTTCGTTTTAGAAATGGGCTGGCTATTGCAACCTAATCTTAGACAAAGGATTATGCGTAGCTATAACGAAAAAGGTAATTGGGTTAGCTGTACCTTAGTGACAGAAAATAGGAAATAGGAAATAGGAAATAGGAAATAGGAAATAGGAAGTAGGAAGTAGTATTTTAAAGATGTTCTAACGTTTTTACGTTGAGCTATATATTTTGTTTGATAATTATTTTACTTTAAATTAAGTATATTTACATATAATCTAAAATACTTTTTTAATCAATTTTATAAATATTTTAGGTAATTATATGCAGTTTAGATAGTTTCGAAAATATTAGATATCAAGGTTCTTTTGCTATTCTTCCGTAAATATACGCTAAGCAAGTTATAAATTTACATTGTTTTTTCTTGAGGTTATACTTTGTAGATTACAGGGTAGATTATATTTTAAAACTAAAACTAGTTTAATTTAGTTCGAGACTGATATTCAATCAAAACTAACTAATATTTATTACTCATAATAGCTATGGCTATTTTCTTCAGATGGTAACTAATAAATCTCAAACTAATATTCTCATAGTTGAAGATGAATTACTAATCGCTAAAAACACAGCTAAAAAACTAACTAACTTTGGTTATAACGTAATCAAGATTGTGTCTAATGGTCAAGCTGCAATTGATTGTGTAAATCTTGAACAGCCAGATTTAGTGTTGATGGACATTGCTATTAAAGGAGAAATTGACGGTATTGAAACGGCATCTCAGATTAAATCTATTTCTGATGTGCCGATAATTTTTACAACAGCCTATGCCAATAATGAAACTCTCGATCGCGCTGCGGAAACAGGCTGTTATGGTTATTTAATTAAGCCCTATAAAGAAGAAGAACTTAAGGCTACGGTTAAAATGACTTTGAGTAAGCATTTGGAACAGTCTACAATTCAACGAACTTTACAGTCTTCAATCAGTGAGTATTCGTCAGAGTACGATAATATTTATCAAGATCAGCTGACTGGGTTGCCAAATAAACTCTTTTTAAGAGATTTGTTTGAATATTTATTATCATTAATTGCCGATCGCAATCCAGAACAATCTAGTAGCTTACTAAAATCTCATCAACAGGATATAGCACAAGAATCTCAGCTAAATATTATCGGTGTATTTAATCTTAACTTAGATAGATTTGAGAAGATTAGTAGCTTTTTAAATAAACAGGAACAAGATTCCTTATTAAAAGAAATTGCTCAACGGTTGGTTGATTGCGTCAAGAATTTTACTGCTCATGGCGAAGTAGTTTATTTAACCCCCGATAACTTTGTAGTGTTGCTGGCAATAGATAGTCGAATCACAGGTAGTAAATATGGACAGTCTATCCTCAATGTTCTGCAACAAAATTATGTGATCGGCGATCGCGAAATATATCTCTCGCCTAATATTGGCATGGCTTTTTGTCCCAGTGACAGTCAAGATATTACCGAATTGTTAGAACAAAGCGATAAAGCGATCGAGTATGGCAAAAGTCAGGGAGGAAATCGCTGTCAAGCCTATACAGTAGCTTTTAATATTAAGAATTCTAAAGTTACTGGCGATTTCAGGCTGGAATCGGAATTACACCATGCTTTAGAGCGACAAGAATTGGAGCTGTACTATCAGCCAAAATTAGATCTTAAAACGAATTTGATTATCGGCTCAGAAGCTTTGTTGCGCTGGAATCACCCCAAAATGGGGAGAATTAATGCCGATAAGTTTGTTCCCATAGCAGAAGAGATCGGCTTAATTAAACCAATCGGCGAATGGGTTTTAACAACTGCTTGTCGCCAGATGCAGGCGTGGCTAGATGCAGGATTTAAAAACCACAAAATCAGCGTCAATTTATCAGGAGCGCAGTTTAAACAATCAGATTTGTTTCATCAAATAACTCAAATTCTGTTTAAGACATCATTAGAACCTCAGTTTTTGGAACTAGAATTAACCGAAACTATTTTAGTAGAAAATATTAGAACTAATGTTCAAAGATTAAATATGCTGAAGAAGTTAGGCATTCAAATCTGCTTGGATGATTTTGGCACAGGATATTCTTCTTTAGGCTATTTACAGCAATTTCCTTTTGACATTTTGAAAATAGATGCCTGCTTTATTCGTGATATTAATCATAATCAGGTTAATGCGGTGATTACTAAAAATGTGATGGAAATGGCACATCAATTAGGTTTGAAAGTTGTCGCCGAAGGAGTTGAAACTACTGCCGAGCTAGATTTTCTCAAAAATATTCAATGCGATGCCATCCAAGGATTTTTGTTTAGTCGTCCTTTATCAGCGCAAGAGTTTCAAAAACTAGTAAGAAAGCAGCTGCATTTACCCAGTTAAAAACTAGGACTATTTCATCCTTGGAGAAACTTTAAAATATGAGACTAATTGTCATCATGACTAATAGTGGTGATACAGGGCTATTTCGTTCTAACTGTAGTGAACCAAGAAATAAATTTCTTGGCTGAAAATTAAAGTCCGTTTAAACGGACTTAATATACTTAGACAAAGAATTTATTCTCTGGATATATGAGAATGAAATAGCCCTGGTGGTGATAAATGGTTATTAAACAATAACTAAAATTATTAGTATTTCCTACTTCCTATTTCCTATTTCCTATTTCCTATTTCCTATTTCCTATTTCCCTAATTCTTAGGTGGTAATAATGAGCTGGTTTTCTAGTGATAGCTTGATCGAGCTATATAGTGATGCTCGATTTAAAATTGAACGAATGATTGCTGAATCTGAGCAAAATTTAGTCTTAATTAAAACGATTAATGCTAATTTTTCCAGAGTTGAGGTTAAAGAAAGCTTAAGCAAAGAGTATGCTTTACTCAGAAAATTTCAGGCAAAAAGTATTATCAAGCCTCATCGATTAGAAAATCAGTCAAATCAGCTGATTTTAAGCTTAGAAAATTTTGAGGGACAAAGTTTAGTTCAGTTTTTGCAAGCTCAAAGTGTTTCATTGTCTGCTTTTTCAGCGATTAGGCTTCGCCTATGCTTCGCGATCGCCATTCAGCTAACGGAAGCGCTTCAAGCAATACATCGTCAGGGCATAATTCACCAAAACCTACAGCCTGGCTGCATTTTAATTAATCCCCACAGTTTTGAACTCAAGATCATTGACTTTTCTTTTGCTACTGCTATTAAGACAAATTCAGCGACTAAAGTGGCAGCACTATTGTCAGGCTCAAATATAGCCTACATTGCCCCAGAGCAGACAGGGAGAATGAAGATTGCTCTCGATCATCGTGCTGATTTTTATTCCTTGGGAATTCTGCTCTATCAAATTTTAACTGGCGTATTGCCTTATGATACTCAAGATCCCCTAGAGTTAATCCACTGCCATCTAGCTCAAACTCCCCCAGCACCTCATCTTGTAGACGATCGCATTCCTCAAGTAATCTCAGCGATTATTTTAAAGCTGCTGGCTAAAAATCCAGATGAACGATATCAAAGTGCTTCAGCAATTAAAGCCGACTTGGAAAATTGCCAAACACAGTATGTTAACTTCGAGGTAATTGAGGACTTTGAATTAGGTACATTAGACCAACGTAGTCAATTTAAGCTTTCTCCCCAACTTTATGGTCGTTCAAGCGAGTTAAAAGCGATCGCCGAATCAATCGCCAGAATTAACTCACCACAAGCGCCAGTGGAACTCTTGCTGCTGACGGGTGACTCGGGAATGGGTAAAACGGCTTTAATGAGCCAAGTTCCCACCATAATTGGCAGAAAAGGTTACTTTGTGAAGGGCAATTTTGAACAGCTCAACAGCATCCCATACCAAGGAATAACTCAAGCGCTACGGGAATTAATCCAGCAGTTGCTAACTGAAACTGTAGCCAGTCGTCAACTTTGGCAGCAAAAAATCCAAATGGCGATCGCTAATAACGGTCAGGTAATTACCAATATACTGCCAGAACTAGAGCTGCTCATTGGTTCTCAGCCAGATATACCCAAGCTACCGCCTCTAGAAAATCAAAATCGGTTTAACACTGTTTTCACTAAATTCTTGCAGGTTTTTGCTCAACCAGAATGCCCCTTAATTTTGTTTTTGGACAATCTACAATGGGCTGATGTTAGCTGTTTGAAATTAATTGAGCTATTGCTAGAAGATTATCAAAGCCAATGTTTATTAGTAGTGGGAGCTTATCGCGATCGCGAGGTAGATACAGATCATCCTTTAGAGCAAGCGATCGCCAAAATCTCGCAAACAGTTCAGGTTAAGCAGATTGCCCTGCAACCATTAGCGATCGAAGAAATAAATTGTCTGCTGGTTGATACTCTAGACTGCGATCCCAAAGCATCATTACCTCTGGCGGAATTATTGCTTCAGCGTACTCGCGGTAATCCTTTTTTACTTAATCTGCTCTTGCAATCTTTTTATCGAGAGCAGCTATTAACTTTTAACTTTGCCTCTTTAAGCTGGCAGTGGTCTCTTGCCCAAATTCGCACTACTTCCATTGCCAACCATAATATCTTGGAATTAGTCTGTGGCAATTTAAATCAACTCCCTGATACCTGTCTACAAATCTTAAAACTTGCTGCCTGTATTGGTAATCGGTTTGATCTAACACTATTAACTAATGTTTGGTACAAGACAGTAAAATCGGCCGATCTTAATACCGTAACTTTTAATCAAGATGCGATGCAGCGCGGTCTTGGGGTTTTCCACCCAACTAAGCGGCGCAAGCCCCATGAGCAACTGCATCAAGATGCAATCGCTCAAGAGCTAAACTATGCTCTCCAAGCAGGAATTATTATCTTTGAGCATCCACAATCAACATCCTCTTATCAATTTTTACACGATCGCGTTTATCAAACGGTTTATTCACTGCTGAAAGAAGCGGAATTAAGCCGACTGCATTTGATCATTGGTCAATTTCTCCTACAGCAGAAACCATCGGTAGAGATTGAGGAAAAAATCTTTGTCATAGTTCATCATTTAAATCTTGCCAGAACATTATTAATCGATCAGCCAGATAAAGACCGTTTGGTTAAATTAAATTTAGCTGCGAGCAAAAAAGCTAAAGCTACTAACGCTTATGAAGTTGCAGCCAATTATCTAGATATAGCGCTGAACCTGTTGCCAACATCGGCTTGGCAAAATAACTATGCTCTAATGTTAGCTGTTTATCAACAAGCTGCTGAAGTTCAATATCTGCACGGTAATTTCATTCATGCCGAACAGCTAGGAAATATCTTACTAACTCAGGCAGAAACTATATTAGATCGGATTCCCGTCTACAAAACTAAAATTCATACCCATATTGCTCAAAATCAAATGCAATTAGCGGTAGAGGTAGGTCTATATGTCCTAAAATTATTAGATATCCACTTGCCCAATGATTTTACGGAAAATCCAGAATATACTCTCCGTTTAGATATCAATCAGCAAAATCTTAAATCGTTAAAAAATCTGCCGATTATGAAAGATTGCTCTGGGATTAGAGCAATGGAAATATTAACGATTATTATTCCTCCCGTCTATATTGTGCAACCGCAACTATTTCCCGTCGTAGTTGCCAAAATGCTCGATCTTTGTGTGCAACATGGTAATTGTTCTCTATCTGCCTATGCCTATGCTCTCTATGGATTGCTGCTGTGTGCTTCAGGCAATATCGAGACAGGATATCAATTGGGCGAATTAGCTTTAGAACTACAAGAGAAATTTGATGCTCAAGACATTAAATCCAAAGTTAATTTCATATTCAATAACATGATTCGTCATTGGCGCGAACCAGCAATTACTACTCTGGAACATTTTCTCCAAGGAATTCAAACTGGTATCGAGGTAGGAGATGTCGAACACGCTTGTTTTCATGCCATGCGTTATTGTGTTCACCTGTTCTATGTTGGCGAACCTTTGTCTGCTGCTAAGAAAAAATCTTCAACTCAAATTAATTTAATAAATTCCTTCAAACAGGATTTTCAGTTAAATTATGCTCGAATGTGGCATCAACTAAATCTCAATTTACAGGGGCTATCTGAAAACAAGTTTTTACTCATAGGTAATAGTTTTGATGAAACAAAAATCCTGAACTCATGGCTTGAAACGAACAATGCCATGTCTATCTTTGGTTTATATTTAGTTAAATTAATTCTCTGCTATTTTTTCCAGGATTATCAACAAGCAATTATTTATGCTTGTAAGGGAAAACAATACTTGCCAGCCACCACGGGCTTAATGGAATTTGCTGCTTATCATTTTTATTATTCTTTGGCAATGTTGGCTATCTGCTCTGAGGATCCAAATCATCAGTCAACATATTTTCCCGAAATATTGTCTTGTCAAAAACAAATAAAACAATGGTCACAACATGCTCCTGATAATTATTTACATAAGCATGAGTTAATAGCCGCAGAAATAGCCAAAGTCTTAGGAGAAAATGAACAAGCAGCAGAATATTATGATCGGGCAATTGCCGAGGCTACCAAAGCAGGATATTTGCAGGAAGCTGCATTGGCAGAAGAATTAGCAGGAGAGTTTTATTTATCCAGAGGTAGAACCAAAATAGCTAGTTACTATTTAACCGATGCTTACCAAGAATATTTGCGTTGGGGTGCTGTTGCTAAAGTACGAGAGTTGGAATCTAAGCATTTGACCTTGTTAAACTATATTCCTAAACAGGAATCGATCGCTAACCAAAATCATCAGGATACAGAACCTGAAACCTCTAGCCATCAATCCTCCTCAAATTTGGCTAATTTAGATCTTTTTTCCATCATTAAGGCATCACAAGCAATATCTTCGGAAATTGTTTTGGATAACTTACTAGCTAAAATGATGGCAATTGTCATGGAGAATGCAGGAGCGCAAAAAAGTATTTTACTACTCCAACAAAGTTCTAATTGGGTAGTCGCAGCTTCCGCGTCTATAGATTCAGTAATAATTGATTTACCTTGTGTCTCAATAACTGACTATCAGGATTTACCCAGCTCGATCATTAACTATGTTCAAAGTACTCGCAGTACAGTGATTTTAGAGCAAGCTGATCGAGAAGGACTATTCATCAATGATCCCTACATTATTAAGCATCAAGCTAAATCTATATTATGTTGCCCCATGATTTATCAGGATCAACTCCAGGGAATTATTTATTTAGAAAATAGTTTAATTAAGGGTGCTTTTACCGAACAAAAATTAGAGGTTTTGCAGGCTTTACTATCTCAAGTATCAATTTCAATTGCCAACGCTCAGTTATATAAAGATCTTAAAGATCATGCTTCGGTGCAAAAGTCTCTCAAACAAAAAGAAGTACTACTCAAAGAAATTCATCATCGAGTTAAAAACAATTTATTTGTTGTTTCTACTCTGTTAGATTTTCAGAGCAATTATGTAGACGATCCCAAAGTAATTAAACTGTTGGAAGACTGTCAGAATCGTATTACAGCCATGGCAATGGTTCATCAACATCTTTATGGTAATAGTGAGCTTAACAAAATTAATTTTGCTAACTATATTGAATCTTTGCTCGACAATTTAGCTTACTCTCAAGCTAGTAAAGAGAGAAATATTAATTTGATTCTCAATCTTGAACCAATTGAACTTAATATTGAAAGCGCCAATCCTTGCGGTTTAATTGTTAATGAATTGATTTCCAATGCGATCGAACATGGTTTTAGCGATCGCAGTAGTGGTAATATTTGGCTAAAGCTAAAACTTGATTCCGCAAGTCAAGTCGTGTTGACAATTCAAGACGATGGAGTGGGCTTTAAACCAGGTTTGGATTTATATAATAGTGATTCTTTGGGACTAGAATTAGTCTGTACTTTAGTTGAACAGTTAGAGGGTGAAATAAAACTCGACCAAACGCAAGGTACTAAAATTGAGATTGCTTTTAACGAACTAAATTACGGTAGCAGAATTTAGACATTAAGAACCCACGGTTGAGCATTTTAAGCAAAATACTCAACACAATGAGAGTAATTATCTTAGTGATAGAAATTGAACTCGATCAAAAAGTTGTGATTTAACTTGTTTATGTTTATGCTGCATTTAAAATAAAATCTCTTTCTAACTGTTGTTCAAATGGTTGAGAGACTTGATGATTTTGAGCAAAACTTAGTAGCTCATTAGTCCATTCAGTAAATAGCTCAAATACTTTTTCCACTAAAGATATACTGTTTTCTCTGGCTGGTAATGGAATTTGAATATCCTTAATAAATTGTCTAGCATCTTTGGAGTTGGTATTATGGTCATGTTCAGCATCACAATGACTAGAACCAAAATACTCGTATTTTTGATGAGTAATTAACTTTAATTCTTCAGTAATCTGCTTAGTTGTAGACAACAAAACATCAGCAGTTGATTCCATTGCCTCCATTATGATTAACTTATCTACAGCTTCAGCATGAATAATAAGGCTATGTAATTCATGAGTTAATAAGCGAGATACTTTTGTTTGATCGCTCCATAAAAACTGGATTGCATCGTTTAAAGAAAGAGAACAGTTGAAACCTAGCGTTTCCAAATCCTTGATAAACCATTGCCAATGAAAATCATCTTCGTAAGTGTGCTGATTTAAAATCATTTGAATTTTGTCATTAGTTGGTTCTTGACGAAGAGAATATTTACATAGGTCAGAAAATCCCATAATAAATGGTACAGCACAAGGAGCAAAAGCTAATCTTTTTACAGGATCAATACTCTGGTCTTTCATAAAGTGAAATAGAGGAGACTGAGCATAAACTTTCTGTTTTGATTCAATCAAAGCTAGGATACTTTTCATTTCGAGCAAATAATTATTGGGTAGTTTGATATTAGGCAACCTAAAATTTGGGTATAAGAATCGTCTAATTCATCCACCCAAGAAATCGCCTATTAATAGAGAAGTTTTCAGCAATAAGGATAAACTTTGTCTGAACACCTTTTAATTTAATCTATCATATTAAGCGCTTAAAATAAGCGAATAAAAAACATTATGAAGAAAATATTAAAAAGTTAAAAATTAACACTCAGAGAAATCTAATTAGATTAAAATTTGGTATAATGGCTGGCAACAAAAAAGGCAGAAATAAGATGTTAATCTTGTTCCTACCTTGATGAAGATAAATACCTATTGATCTTGTTTAAATCATCCCTTCAACGACAGGATGGAAAAAGAAAGCGATCGCCACTACTGCATAAGTCGCCAATAACAAACTGCCTTCAAGCCAGTTAGACTCACCATCAGAACTAATCGAGTTAGCAATCAACACTGCCACCGTTACGGCAACTAGTTCAAACGGATTGAAGTTGAGATCCATTGGTTGACCCATAATCCAGCCAGCAATTACCAATACGGGGGCAACAAATAATGCAATCTGCATACTTGAACCTACCGCCACAGAGACAGAAAGATCCATCTTGTTTTTCATCGCTACTGTTACTGCCGTTGCGTGTTCCGCTGCGTTACCAATGATTGGCAGCAAGATTACCCCAGTAAACAAGGCGCTTAAACCTAATTCAGACGTAGCCACCTCTAGAGAATCCACCAGGAGTTCTGATTCAAATGCTACTGCCAGGGTGACAACTAATAGAATAAAAATCCAAAAAGTTAAGTTAACTTTGGGTTCGCCTTCTCCTCCCTCTTCTAAATCTATATCTGCTACTTCACAAAGATAGGCATGAGTTTTCATCGAAAAGAGTAAGGTTAGCCCGTAGACTAAAATTAAAATCCCCGCCACGGCTACGGATAAATTTTGCAGCGTTTGTTCTTCAATCCCTGTGGAAGTATACTGCACTGCTGTCGGTAACAGTAAAGCGACTACTGCTAAATTCATCGTCGAAGCATTGAGTCGGGCTACGGTTGACTGAAACTTTTGCTCTTTGAATTTCAAACCGCCTAACAGCATGGCAAATCCCATGACCAACAGCAGGTTACTGACAATTGAGCCAGTAATAGTCGCCTTAACCACACCGACTAAACCACCTTTGAGGGCAATAAAAGCCAGAATTAATTCCGTCGCATTGCCAAAAGTTGCATTGAGTAAACCACCGATGTTGGGCCCTGTAACTACAGCGATTTCTTCGGTAGCTTTACCCATAAAAGAAGCCAGAGGAACAATACCCATAGCAGCGGTGATAAAGACAACTGTTTCACCCCATTCCAGAAAATGTGCTGCAATCGATACGGGAACAAACACTAGTAAAATTAAGAAAAATGTATCTTTTTTGAACATATTTTTAAATCTGCAATTCCTCAAGCTAATGATTTAACTGTAATAGCACGTCAGCTAATATTAGTCTTCCTTGGGAAGGAACGGCTTGAGAATTAGGTATTTTTCAATGTTGTTTGGTTAACGATTGTTATTCGAGACATAGGGAATTGGCACTTGGGGCAACAATTATCTCCCTATTTCCCTATTTCCCTATTTCCTACTTCCTACTTCCCCATCTATCACCACTATATTGATAGAATCTAGACAGGAAAAGCCCTTGGCTAGACTTATTATCATCAACTTTTTTAATGCTGGAATTTTTACAAACGCAATTATATTTACTAGAACGATTTGCCGATCGCCTTGTCTCAACTCAACTCGATCATCTCAGTCTGGTCAGTATAGGCATTATTTTTTTGGCAGGACTGGTTACTAGCCTCACCCCCTGTATGCTGTCGATGTTGCCCATTACCGTGGGCTATATTGGCGGTTATGAATCCGAGGGGAGACTACAGGCAGCAGTGCAGTCTAGCTGGTTTGCCTTGGGCTTAGCGACAACTCTAGCTATCTTAGGTATTGTTGCCACTTCCATTGGTAAGGTATACGGGCAAATTGGGGTGGGTTTACCCATTGTCGTTAGTTTAGTGGCGATCGCCATGGGACTCAACCTCTTGGAAATTTTGCCGTTGCGTTTTCCTTCTTTGGGTTCAACAGACTGGATTAGTAATGATTTACCCCGTGGAGTTCGTTCCTATTTACTCGGTCTTACTTTTGGCTTAATTGCTTCCCCTTGCAGTACTCCAGTGCTAGCGACTCTTTTAACTTGGGTGGCAACTACGCAAAATTTAGTTTTAGGTGCAGGTTTATTAGTGGCATATGCGATCGGCTATGTTACGCCATTGGTCATTGCTGGAACTTTCACCGCCTCAATCAAAAAGATTCTAGAATTGCGCCGTTGGTCTAGCTGGATTAATCCCGTTAGTGGCGCTTTATTGTTAGGATTTGGTCTTTTTTCTTTACTGTCTCGGCTGCCAGCTATCAGTTATAGGCTATAGGTTTCAGAATAGTGTTCAATACTCTGCTCGTAAAGCGTCAAGAAGACCAGAAACAAACAAAAATTAATCAATACCCATCGTGAATTACGATACCCTAGATTGAGTATCGAGTAGATTATTTAATTTTTTTTAAGTTACTTCCTATGACATCTTCCGTGGAAACTGAGAAGCGTACTGTTCGTATTGGTACTCGCAAAAGCCAGCTTGCTTTAGTACAAACTTACTGGGTAAAAGCTGAGCTAGAAAAGCACTTTCCTGATATCAGTTTTGAGGTTGAGGAGATGAGTACTAAAGGAGATAAAATTCTGGATGTTCCCTTGGCAAAAATTGGTGATAAAGGTCTATTTACCAAAGAGTTAGAAGTGGGAATGCTCAATAACACCACTGATTTTGCGGTGCATTCCCTCAAAGATCTACCGACTAACCTCCCAGAAGGTTTGATGCTGGGTTGCGTTACCAAAAGAGTCAATCCTGCTGATGCGTTAGTAGTTAATCAAAAGTATCAAGACAAGCAGTTAGAAACCTTGCCAGCAGGCTCAGTAATTGGCACTTCTTCCCTCAGACGTTTGGCACAGCTACGTCACCATTTTCCCCAGCTAGAATTTAAAGATATTCGGGGTAATGTTAATACTCGTTTAGCCAAACTTGATGCAGGAGAGTATGATGCAATTATTCTGGCAGTGGCAGGATTACAGCGATTAGATATGGGCGATCGCATTCACCAACATATTTCCTCAGATATCTCTCTACATGCAGTAGGACAGGGTGCATTGGGCATTGAATGTCGTGCAGGCGATCGAGAAATCCTAGAGATTTTGCAAGTTTTGTCAGATGCCGATAGTTGCGATCGCGCTTTGGCAGAAAGAGCTTTTCTTAGAGAGCTAGAAGGTGGTTGCCAAGTTCCTATAGGTGTAAATACTCAGGTCGAAAATGACCAGCTTACTTTAATTGGGATGGTTGCTAGTCTGGATGGACAACAATTACTTAAAGACTCTGTAAGCGGTAATAAAAGTGAGTCAGAAAAACTAGGAGTAGAGCTAGCAGGAAAACTAAAGGAACAGGGAGCAGGAGAAATATTAGCGAAAATCTTTGCCGAGGTAGGACGTGGTTAAGTAAAACTAAATCTAATTAATTTCATCAAAAATGTAGAATTGCTTTGACTGTAAACAAATTATCGAGTATCAAGTAGTAGTCTAATTACATTTTTTTGAATCTTTCTCCATGATGAATATCAAAATCAAAACTCTGGCTGTTCCCGCATTTGTCGCTCTGTCTTTATTGTTTACTGGTTGTGCAGGCGAGCAGGTTGAAACTCCTCCAGCTGATGACGCAGCTGGTCAAGTCCAAGAAGGCACTGAAGATGCTGCTGGTGATGTCCAAGAAAGCACTGAAGATGCTGCTGATGATGTCCAAGACGCTGCTGGTGATGCTGCTGATGATGTCCAAGATGCTGCTGGTGATGCTGCTGATGATGTCCAAGATGCTGCTGGTGATGTCCAAGAAGGTGCTGAAGGTGCTGCTGAAGACGCTCAAGACGCTGTTGGTCAATAGACACTGTAATTTAATTATTTATAATTTTTGCTGACCTAAACAATTTAGACAGCACAATTAATCACAATTAATATTATCCTGGAAACTAGGGGTTGGATAGGTAAAACTACCAATTTCTAGTTTTTTTTTAGGGCAAATTTGCTTAATTCTTAGAGATTTTAAATGATCGATCTTTTTACCTGTGCCAAATGGTTGGGAATTGCTACTGTTGTTTCTCTGGTGGTAGCAATTGTAGCGTTTGTCCTCGGCTGGGGTTTTCGTTTCCGCTTAGTAGGTGTTACCAGCTTTATGGGAGTATTGACTGCTGGTTTTTTCGCTTTAGGTTTAGGTCTATTTCCCCATGCTAAGATTCCTGGCGCTGCTCATTATGCTCTAATTTACGATAATGGAGCTAATCAAGCCGTAGTAGCCGTATCTCCTAAGATAGAGAAATCCGCCATTGAGCCAACCTTAATCCAAGCAGCAACAGATCTATACTCATATGGAAGAACGGGAACAGCAGGTAACGACCAGTTTACAATTAAGCTGAGAACTGTCTTACATCCTCAACCTGGAATATCTCAACCTTTATTTTTGGGAACGGCGAAGCGCTCAATTACTGCGCGCAGCAGTGAAGATATCAAAATTGAAGTTTTTGAGCAAAATGTAGCACAATTACCTGTTTCTTTAAGCTAAAGTAATGCCATCCAAGAATATGACTAAGCAAGCCACCACAGCATCAAACACCAAGACAACCAAGTATAGTCCTTTGGCGATCGCTCCCGCTAGAGTGTTACGAGGCGATCATTGTCTGGCTAATTCAGGTCAAGAAATTGCAGCCTTGGGTGTTCGACCTTTAATAATCGGTGGGAATCAAACCTTAAAAGTAGTCACAGCTTTTCTACAGCCTGCACTTAAAGCAGCCAAGCTGACTAGTGAGACAGCCAGCTATACCCCCGACTGTGCCGAGTCCTCTCTCCTGCGACTTAAGGAAACAGTTAAACAGCATCAGGCCGATCTAATCATTGGTGTTGGTGGTGGTAAGGCTTTAGACATGGCAAAATTAGTTGCTTACCAGTGCGGTTTACCAATAGTCACGATTCCCACTTCGGGAGCTACCTGTGCAGCTTGGACGGCTCTATCTAATGTTTATTCTGAGGCGGGAGCATTTCAATATGATGTTACTTTAAATCGCTGTCCCGATCTATTGATTCTTGACTATGGATTAGTCCGTACTGCCCCTCAACGTACTTTAATAGCGGGAATTGGTGATGCGATCGCTAAATGGTATGAAGCCTCAGTTAGTAGTGGTGATGCCACCGCTACCTTGCTAATTTCAGCGGTACAGCAGGCGCGGGTGTTGCGGGATATCTTGTTCCAGAAATCAGCGATCGCCTTAGAAAATACTGAAAGTGATGCTTGGCGTGAAGTAGTTGATGCCACCGTATTATTAGCGGGAGTCATTGGCGGGGTTGGTGGGGCAGACTGTCGGACAGTGGCTGCTCATGCGGTGCATAATGGTTTGACTCATCTGCTAGAAGCTCATGACGTACTTCACGGCGAAAAAGTAGCCTACGGCATCTTAGTCCAGCTACGCCTAGAAGAAATGGTTCAGGGTAATCAGCTAGCAGCATCAGCACGCCAGCAGTTACTTAAGTTTTATAGTGAAATTGGCTTACCCAAGTCCTTAGAAGATTTAGGATTGGGTGAAATTACTCTAGCTCAACTGCGTCAGGTAACGGCGATCGCCACTCAACCCCAGTCTGATATTCACCGACTACCCTTTACTGTATCCACCGAACAGCTAGCAGCAGCAATGGTATCCACCGTAGCGGAAACTAGTAGGGGCGATTCGCGAATCGCCCCTATATAAATTACAAAGTTGTGGTTAAATAATTATTCCAGAAATGGCGTAGATTTTAGCCAGTCTAATAACAGGGCATTGAACTGTTCAGGATATTCATCATGGGGACAATGCCCCGCATTTTCCAATTCAATTAACTTTAAATTAGTATTTAACTCGGCGATCGCTCTTGCTTGACTAGAAGGAATCATTCTATCTTGTAAACCCCAAATCAATAGCATGGGGATGTTAATTGGGGGCAATAGATCCCTGACTGAATCGGCAAAACTAGCTTTCCTCACGCTCCTAGAGAGACGCAATAGGGTTTGCTCTGCACCATCATCATAAGCAGGACTAGATAATATTTCGATCAGCTCGTCGGTAATCGCGTCTTGATTAGGATAGGCAATTCCCGCCCATTTACGGATTACGTTTGGTCTTCTAACTACCTTCAGTAGGTTTTTGATTAACAATGGAGACGCAAATAGGTTTTCAATCCCCGTCACGATTGGACGAACTGAGGGTGGTAACAGATCCTCTCTTACTGATACATCTGGTAAACTCAACATCACTAAACCTTGAACCATTTCGGGATAGACAGCCGTGACGTTTAAACAAACCAATGAACCAATGGAATTGCCCACCAGAATTACAGGAACACCAATAAAAGTTTGCCAAAAATCATGAACTTGCTCTGTCCATAAAGCAGCACTATATTCTGTATCAGCTTTTCTTGATGCGCCAAAACCCAACAGATCCAAAGCATATACTGTGTGGTGTTGACTTATGACAGGTAGATTATGGCGCCAATGTTCGATACTTGCCCCAAAACCATGAATAAAGATGATTGGGAATTGCTTACCATCTAACTTCTGTCTTGCCCTCAGGTAACTATAGCGAGTTTGCCATCCTCGCCAAACCCAGTCTCTTTGATTGCCGATGCGCTCTTGCCAAGATTGGTTTGTAGTCAAGTTAATTACTTAAAAAATATTTACACAATAGCTCGTGATGATGCAAAGCGTATCTGTTGCTGGTTCGGTCATACGCCTGAATTAAAGATAAAATTAACTTAACATTCCATTAATAATAAGATCGGTAAGATGGTAGATGATATCAGTTTTTATCATCATATTTTTGGTTCACAATATTACCAATATAAAAGGAAAGAATAAGTACGCCTGTGAGAGATAGAAGACGCAGTAACACCAGTCGCGATTTAACCAAAACCAACGAAAGAATTCGCTTCCCCGAAATTCGCGTTATCGACTCTGAAGGAGAGCAGCTAGGAATCATTACGCCCAAAGAAGCTCTCGCTAGAGCGCAAGAACAAGGCTTAGATTTAGTCCTAGTCAGCGAAACCGCTAAACCCCCAGTCTGTAAAATCATGGACTATGGGAAATATAAATACGAGCAAGACAAAAAACTTAAAGAAGCGAAGAAAAAGCAGCATAACGCTGACGTTAAGGAAGTCAAAATGCGCTACAAAATTGAAGAGCATGATTATAATGTGCGCGTCAAGAATGCTATACGCTTCCTCAAGTCAGGAGATAAGGTTAAAGCTACCATCAGCTTTCGCGGTCGAGAGATCCAGCACTCTAGATTAGCGGAAGATTTACTGCGTCAAATGGCAAAAGATTTGGAAGAATATGCCGAAGTGCAGCAGTTTCCTAAACGAGAAGGACGCAACATGATGATGATGTTGTCACCAAAAAAGTAGATTAATCCAACACCGCATTTAGACAGACGAGAGAGAAGGGCAAATGATCCTTCTCTTTTTTTAGGTTTTGTCTGGTGTCACTTGCTCCAACCTAACTTTGGTTTGCTTTAGTATCCTGTACCGCTACCCAAAATAAAATTGCCGTCAGGGGAATACTCGCAGCCAGAATTAAGCCTGTTACGGTGCTACCTAATTCAGGAGTACCAGAAGACAGTTCAAAGACAGAACCCACAGCAGCGATCGCCGTAATACAACACAACAGTAGGCAAATTCCGCTTTTTGGGGTCATGGAAATCATAATTATTAACTCCTTGATTGATTATTTTCTTACTGGCTTGACTGCACTGGTAGCAAAACCTCTTTTCTTTAATTCTTCATTAAGGGCAAGATTGTTCTCCACTCGATCTACAAACATCACTCCGTTAAGGTGATCCATTTCATGCTGAATAGCACGAGCTAGTAAACCAGTAGCTTCTAGTTTACAGGGTTTTCCCTGCTCATTTTTATAGGACACTTCAATCGCTTCAGGACGAGTGACTTCTAAATAAACCCCAGGGATGCTCAAGCAACCTTCTTCCGAACTACAAAGGTTCATTCCTGACTTGGTAATTTTCGGATTAATTAAGACCAAAGGAGGCTCATCAGGTCGATCCAAGGCAAGATCGATGACAATTAGCTGCTTGTGGATACCGACTTGAGGTGCTGCCAAACCAATACCGTCAGCACTGTACATTGTTTGCAGCATTTCTTTAATAGTTTGGCGAAGATTGTCGTCAACTTTGCTTATGCGTTTAGCAGGCTGACGTAAAACGCGATCGCCCAGAAAATGAATATCTAAGGGTGGTTGCTCAAGCTTTTTCTTTTCTACTGCTGTCGCCGTGATCATATATCTATATCTAAAGTTTAATAGCGTCTTACAAAATTTGATTTTTGATTACTATATTATTTTATCGTTTTCTTAGCTATCAGTTTCTCAATCCTCGGTGATGAAAATACGCAGCAGCGATCGCACTTTGGTAAAGCTTGGGGCTATGCAATACTTCTCGTTTAACAAATGCGGATTAATCTATGAGGCTAGAAAAGTAACGAGTAACAAGTAACGCTACCTACTATTCTCTACCTATATGCGAAGCGGTATCCTTTAGGACTACCTACTACTTAACTAATCAATAACAAAGCTTAAACGAGAAGTATTGTGGGGCTATGATGTTGATTGGTATGCTGATTAACTGCTGACTAAAATGAGAGATTTATATCCAGCCATTGAACCTTACAACCAAGGAAAGCTAAAAGTTTCTGAATTACACACCATTCACTATGAAGAGTCAGGAAATCCTCAAGGAAAGCCAGTCATCTTTCTCCATGGTGGCCCTGGTGGTGGCATATCTCCCATCTATCGCCAGTATTTTGATCCCCAGCAGTGGCGGATTATAATTTTTGACCAGCGAGGCTGCGGACAGAGTACTCCCTATGCAGAATTGCGTGAAAATACCACTTGGGATTTAGTTCAAGATATCGAGCAGCTACGACAGCAGTTTAAAATTGACAAGTGGGTCGTATTTGGCGGGAGTTGGGGCAGCACTTTGGCTTTAGCCTATGCACAAACTCATCCCGATCGCTGCAAAGGGCTGATTTTAAGGGGCATTTTTATGCTGCGTCCTTCAGAAATTCGCTGGTTTTATCAAGAGGGGGCAAACTATATTTATCCTGATGCTTGGCAAGAATATCTCAAGCCAATTCCCCTTGAGGAAAGAGATGATTTACTCACGGCTTTCTACCAAAGATTAACCAGTGAAGATCGCCAAGTCCGACTAGAGGCAGCCCGTGCTTGGTCGGTATGGGAAGCAAGCACCAGTAAGTTAATTCCTTCCACCATTAGCCAACAGAGTTTTGCTAGAGCAGAGTTCGCTGAAGCCTTCGCTCGGATTGAATGTCACTACTTTGTCAATCGGGGATTTTTTACCCAAGAAAATCAGCTATTACAAAATATCGAGCAGATTCGTCATTTACCAGGTGTAATCGTTCAGGGTAGATATGATGTGGTGTGTCCGATGATCAGTGCCTGGGAGTTACATCAAGCTTGGCAGTCAGCAGAATTTATTGTGATTAATGATGCTGGTCATTCAGTCTCCGAGCCAGGAATTAAAGATGCTCTCATCCGAGCTAGCGATCGTTTTGCTGCGTTATAACTAAGAAAATAGACTGTCTATTTTTATACCTAAATGTTTGCTTTAACCAAAAACACTTCTCGCCAGAGAGAAATCGCTGAAGTAGTATTTCGTAACGGTTGGGATTATGCTCGTGGGTTATTAACTGGGGATAAGTCTGATGAACCCCGTCTTCCTTCTCCTGAAGTTCTGCGCAATGTTTTGATTGAGCTTGGCCCCGTGTACGTCAAGTTGGGTCAGTTATTATCTACTCGTCCCGATCTCTTGTCTGCTCGCTATGTAGAAACTCTTACCGACCTTCAGACCAATGTTCCCCCCGTACCTTGGGGACAGGTAGAGTCATTGATTCAACAAGAATTGGGTCAACCCATAGAAGCCGTATTTAGCGAAATTGACCGTAATGCGATCGCTGCTGGTTCCATCGGTCAGGTATACAGTGCTGTTTTAGTCAGTGGGCAGCAAGTAGCCTTAAAAGTTCAGCGTCCAGGAATTGATGTCGTGGTGGATCGAGATATCTCTTTAATTAAAAGCTTGGCAGAGTTAGTGTCCCGTACTGAATTTGGTAAGAACTTTGACATTGTCGGTTTGGCAGAAGAATTTAGTAACGCTATAGTGGCAGAATTAGACTTCACCAGTGAAGCGGAATATACCGAACAACTTAGACAAAACCTAACTAATACGAAATTATTTGACACTCAGCAGTTAGTTATTCCGCAAATATTTAATGATTTAACAACGAAGAAGCTCTTAACAATTGAATGGCTGGATGGGCTGCCAATTTTACAGGCAAAACTACCTCCAATGAGAGCCAACAAAGATGAGGCAACTCAGCGTAGTGAGATCACCACCGTTTTGTTTCGGGCCTTTTTTAAGCAGGTTTATATTGATGGCTTTTTTCATGCCGATCCTCATCCAGGTAATATTTTTTACCTCCAGGATGGTCGGATCGCCTTGCTAGACTGCGGGATGGTGGGTCGTCTCGATCCCCGTACTCAGCAAATTTTGACCGAGATGTTATTAGCTATTGTCGATCTTGATGGTCGTCGCTGTAGCCAGTTGACCCTCGAATTAGCTGAAGGCGGTCAACAAGTAAACCTCAATCAATTGACTAGTGACTACGACATTATGCTGCGCAAATATTACAACCGCAGTATTTCCCAGATTAATTTTAGCGAGGTTATCTATGAATTATTACAGGTATCTCGCAACAATAAAATCAGGCTACCAAGCAACATGGGGCTATATGCGAAAACTCTTGCCAACTTAGAAGGAGTCACCAGAGGTTTTTATCCCCAGGTTAATTTACTAGATGAGATCCGACCCTTGATGGCTGATGTATTTCGTCGTCAACTATTAGGTGAAAGACCAGAAGAAACACTGTTACGGATTGGTTTGGACTTTAAAAGTTTGTCTTTGCGATCGCCCCGTTTAGTTGAGTTGCTTTTAGACCGCATAACCTCGGAAACTCTCAAGTGGAACGTCAATATCCCTCGTCTAGATGTTCTGGCGGTAAGCTTGGAAGATTCAGCCAACCGTCTTTCCTTTAGTATTCTAGTTGGTTCTCTAATTATGGGTGCGGCAATTATTGCTACTGGCTCCCCTACCAGCCAAGTTTCTGTGATCAGTAATGTTTTATTTGCTGCGGCTAGTCTTTTAGGGTTATGGCTAATTTTAAGTATTTTGCGATCGGGAAAACTCAAATAAAAATTTCTGTATCAAGATCGGTGATAATCAATTAATCGCTTAAACTAAGCGATTTTTTACTGCTTCATCTGAATTTCATCATTTATTCGCAAAGTTTACTAACACTTCACACTTTAATTTTTCCACTTATATAACTAGTTTTTAAGAGCTATTAAATCGACTTTAATTCCTGTAATAGTAATCATTACTAGGTGTCGAGAAAACACTTGAATTGAGCTAATATTTTTAGTTAGTTAGAAAAAATTTGCAATAACACTAATAGTATGCGCCTACGTATCTTCAGAAATCGCTAATTAGTATTATGATTATAGTCATCACTGCCTACAGGACGTTTTAAAATTCAAGTATAAATTTTGGAACATAACCAATTAAATACTTAATTCTCTAGTCCTTTGTGACTTAAAATAATAGCTATTAATAAAGCACGATTTACTTTGGTCTAGTTTTTGTACTAGCAGATAAAAGTTTGTCTATTTGAGGAGTATTCTCTGCCTTAGCTGATGATATATAAGTAATTTATATTCTGACAATTTATCAAAATTATAGTCCTACGTTTAGTCTTTATTTTAGATTAGCAATGCTTATATTGATCGAATTATCTAATTTAATTTACTTACTTTAAAAGATTTAATTAGGATGAAAAAATGAGATTTAAAAAGCTAAATTTAGAACGAATAACCATTGATAGAAAATTGCTTAATCTTAATAACCGACACTTTTTTCTACTGGATGGGCTGGTTTTTTGTCTAACACCTATGATGGCGATGGTTTTACGTCTCGATCACCTAGATCTTTTACAGAAATACTATCAAGGCTTGTTCGTTGCAACCATCATCTTTTCTATAGTTAAGTCAATCACGTTTATCATCG
Organism: Pleurocapsa minor HA4230-MV1; assembly: GCA_019359095.1. Taxonomy (NCBI): domain Bacteria; kingdom Bacillati; phylum Cyanobacteriota; class Cyanophyceae; order Pleurocapsales; family Pleurocapsaceae; genus Pleurocapsa; species Pleurocapsa minor. Next base: position 145,457 of record JAHHHZ010000024.1, read on the forward strand.
GCGGATTTTATAAGCGCTATTGGAAATATGCCAGTATTGATGAGTTAATTGAGATTGCTGCTTTAACCACAACCGCTGTGGTGGTCGAGATTATTTTATTGGGTATTTTGCAATACGTAATTGGGAATGATACTAACCATTATTTAGTGCCTCGTTCTTTACCCTTACTTGATGGTATTCTCACTTTTATTTTAATCGGCGGAATTCGCTTCAGCGTCAGAGCCGCAGAACGTAAAAATCAGCAACGTAAAAACTTTTATAAACGCGATCGTGTCTTAATTGTCGGAGCAGGAGATGCAGGAGTCTCAATTCTGCAAGAAATGCGCCGTAATCTAAAGCTAGGACTAAATCCTGTTGCATTTGTCGATGATGATCCTAAAAAGCTAGGATTAAATATCCAGGGATTACCTGTAGTGGGTAACCGTTACCGTATTCCAGAAATTATTTCCGCGCAAAATATTCGCCAGGTAGTTATTGCTATGCCTACGACTGCGGGCAAAACTCTTCGCGAGATCGTAGATGTGTGTCAGGCGATGGGTATATCCGTCAATACCCTCCCTTCAGCCAATGAAATACTCGACCAAGGTAATCAAGTAACTATTCTTAGGGAAGTTAAAATTGAAGACCTCTTACGACGAGAACCGATTCAAACCGATGCTCAGGCAGTTTCTCAACTTTTAACAGGAAAAACCGTACTGATAACTGGTGCTGGTGGATCGATTGGTAGTGAATTATGTCGTCAAATCTTTCGCTGTCGTCCCGCTAAAATAATCTTATTAGGACACGGTGAGAACTCTGTGTTTAACATCCAAGAAGAACTACAGCAGGTACTGCAAATTCTCCAGCAGGAAAACTCCGATCAACAGCTTACTCAGCTTATTCCCTATATTGCTGATTTAAGAATTAAACCTAGGTTGGAAGATGCGTTTAGAGTTCATCAACCCGATATCGTATTTCATGCCGCAGCTCACAAACACGTGCCTCTAATGGAGTTAAATCCTCCAGAGGCAATCACTAATAATGTCTTAGGAACTAAAAACTTATTAGATCTAGCAATCACTTATGATGTCGGCAATTTTGTCATGATCTCAACCGACAAGGCAGTTAAGCCGACCAACGTTATGGGAGCGAGTAAGCGCACAGCAGAAATGCTGGTACTAAAAGCAGCTAGAACTAGTGGAAGACCTTATGCGGTAGTTCGTTTTGGTAATGTTTTGGGTAGCCGTGGTAGCGTAGTGCCAACCTTCAAAAGACAGATTGCTAAAGGTGGGCCAGTTACCATCACTCACCCTGAAATTACTCGATACTTTATGACTATTCCTGAAGCTGTTCAGTTGGTTCTCCAAGCCTCTGTTTTAAGCAGCCAAAACAGCCAAGGTCAAATCTTCATGCTCAATATGGGTCAACCAATTAAAATTGTCGATCTGGCTAAAGATTTAATTAAGTTATCAGGCTATGAGGTTGGTCAGGATATTGATATTGTGTTTACTGGATTAAGACCAGGAGAAAAGCTATATGAAGAACTTTTAGTAGAAGGAGAAGAGTATGAATCGACTGCCCACGAAAAAGTATTAGTAGTCAAAAACGCTAGTCGCATCATCCCGCCCAATTTAGACACAACCATTAATGTTTTGTGTCAAGCAGCAAAGCGCAATGATATTAATCTAATTATCTTTCTACTCGATCGTCTCGTATTAGGCTATACCAGCAAATATCAACAAATAGATGTGGAACAAGCTCAAAATAGTCTCGAACAAATTATTAGCGAGACTCATGAGCTTAATTCAGTTACCGTCGGTCTACAACCAGAATTTATGCCTCGTCTTAGTCTACCTAGTTTTAACTATGTAACCCGTCTTACTCCTATTGAGCTACAACGTGGACTTAAACAAGCCTTAGAGAATGAAGAGTTTAGCCTTTACTACCAACCAGTAATGAGCTTGATTACGGGAGAAATTTGCGAGCTTGAAGCTTTGTTACGCTGGCATCATCCCTATTTAGGGTTAATTTCTCCTCAAAAATTTATGGCGACGGCAGAAGAATCGGGGTTAATTGTTCCTTTGCAGAGATGGATCATTGAAGCTGTATGCGTCCAACTAAAACGTTGGCAGCAAGACCCTAATTTCAATAGTCAGATTGGGGTAAGCATTAATATCCCCAGTCTCCAGCTATTTCAACCAAGTTTAGTCAAACATCTCAAATTCAATTTAGAGCAATACCAAATTGACTCTCATTTGATTACTTGGGAAATATCCGAATATTTAATTGGTGAAAATCCGCAAGCAGCAAGGGTCATTTTGCCTCAATTAAAACAATTGGGAATTCAGTTGCAAATTGATAATTTTGGCAGGGTAGCTTCTATTTATGGTCATGTTAAACCCAACTTACTTTATCAAGAATTTGAACGAGTGAAAATTGATCGCCACTTAGTTAGCTTAATTGAACGAGAGCAGCAACCTTGGGATGTGTTTAAAAAAATTGTTCTCGATCTCAAAAAACAGGGTTTTAATGTGACTATCACTGGTATTGAAAATCTATCTCAGTTGAATAAAGTCAAAGAAATTTCAGAAGATTATGGTCAAGGCAACCTTCTCTCTCGACCTTTGAATGTTGAAGAAGTAACTAAGCTCGTCAAGAGTAACCAGAGGATGTCTGAAAAGTTAAAATAATTGCGATTAAACTTCGCCTAATCACGTCCCTTAAATCAGAAAAAATTTCTCTACATAATGTTATGGTAATATGCTGGAAAAACATACTAATTTACACACTTTTAAATAATAATGTTAAAGGCAAAACATGATTGGTTAAAACGCTTTCCTTATGCAAAAATATCTGCTTACATAGTAGATGATTTCATCAAAGGTCTTAAATTATCAGTAGGACAAATAAGCTCTGGTTCTGGATCAGTGCATTTGCGAACTCAATCGGAAGTAGAATCAGTTGCTTATATCGAAAGTATTTTAAAAGACTACAAAAAACTTGGTGGCATCGAGAAATTTTCTGGAAAAGTTGCCGAGTTAGGTCCAGGAGATAGTGCTGGGGTAGCGATGTTGCTTAGAGGAGAAGGTTGCACCCAAGTAGATTTAATCGATCGCTATTATAGCGATCGCAATTTACAACAGCAAAGTAAAATTTATCAACTTTTGGCAGATAAATATGATTTAAATCATTTCAAGACTACGGATATATGGGATGAAAAAGCAATTTCTGGGGTTAATTGGAAAATTGGCATAGCCGCAGAAAATTACTTTAAACAGTGCGCTCAAACAGATGAAACAATGTACGATTACATAATTTCCTGTGCTGTGTTAGAGCATCTATACGATCCTTTAGATTGTATAGTTCAAATGGTGAAATGTCTTAAGCCTGGGGGACAGATGTTTCACTTCATTGATTTTCGCGATCATGGTATGTTCACTCCTGAAAATCCAGAGCTTTGTTATCTCCAAATTCCTTCTTTTGCTTATACTCTTGCTACTAAAAACAATGCCAGACCAAATCGAATTTTGACACATCGATATCGAGAGATTCTTGAAGCACTCAAGCAAAAAGATTTAATTGACTATTCGATTTTAGTACAGCGCCTAGTGGAAGTTGATGAGATTAATCCTCCTCAACAATATGCAGACATTAATCCAGATAAATTAAAACAAGCGAATGATTTTGTCGATCAATATCGTTATAAATTTGCCTCAGAGTTTGCCAATGTAAACAGTAGTGATCTGGCAATTTCCAATATATTTCTCAAGGTAATTAAAAAATAGTTTTTTGAGCGAACTATAACTTGGCGATTTAAATTTAAAATACAATTGTATTGGCTTGACAGAGGAGTAGTGGAAAACAATTGAGACGACAATTTTACCTGCAAAAGCGGGTAATTGTCTTGAAACAGCCGACCTGAAAAAGTAATTAATAGAATCTTTATGTTGTAGTAGCAGAAATTGTTTTGCTATCTATTGTTTTAGATCTTGCCTAGATTGAAAACAACAGGTTTAATTTTTTTCTCAATTTTTACTAAATCGAGTGAGGTACTTCATTGCTAAAAATTATTGTATTAGTATTATTTGCTCTGCTAACTGTATTGTTTACTAATAAGACAACTCAGAGTAATAGTAATCTAGAGAGTAGCTTTCAAGTTTTCATCAAACCATCTTTAGAGCGAATTAGTCAAAAGATTGATAATCAACAGTTTAACCTTAATCTTTTTAACCAAAACAATAGAGATAATAATTCTACAGAAAATAATCTGCAATTATACGCAGCTAAAGGTGAGTATGAATCATTACAAATAGTAATCCAGTCCCCTAAAGGGAGAAATTTGCAAGGTGTTAATGTAGTTGTTGCCGATTTACAAAATAATAATCAAGATCTTATTTCTAGCCAAAATATTACTTTGTATCGTGAACATTATGTATACGTTGATACACCTAGTCCGAATAACTTGAGGGGTAATCCTACTTTAGGTCAGGGTTGGTATCCTGATGGTTTAATCCCCTTTGTCAATCCCAATACAGGTCTGGATTTAGAAGGAGCTAAGTTAGATGCTGCTCCCTTTAATGTGTTAGAAAACGAAAATCAATCTATTTGGTTAGATATTTATGTACCTAGAGATACAAAGCCTGGAGAATATCAAGGTTCATACACTGTAACAACTGACCACCAAGGAGAGAAAAGAGGGAAAATTAACCTAACTGTCTGGGATTTTGAGTTACCTCTCAAACCGACGATGCATTCCCATTTTATTCCTTGGCAAGAGCGAGGAGAAAATTTAACCGAGGAATTGCTCAAACACAAAGTTGTTACAGGACTGCACGTTAGACCTGAGCAACAACAAGAGTTAATTAATCAATGGGGATTAAACTCTGTTCGCTTACCTTTTTGGAGCGGGGCAAATTATACTAACTGTCAAATGAGTCCTGCTCCTAGTGTCATAGAAATTAAACAAGCCGCAGATGTATATGATGATAGTTTATTAAAATATATTTATTCTGCTGATGAGATTGATGAATGCAAAAACCTAATCTCACCTCTTAAGCAGTGGGCGGATAATATTCATGAAGCTGGGATTAAACATCTGGTCGTCATGAAACCTCGACCTGAACTATATGAAGATGTAGATATATGGGTTATACAACCCAATATGTACGAGACTGGGGACGCAGAAATTACTGAAGCGATGAAACAAGGAGATCAAGTTTGGTTTTATTCTGGATACCATACAGATTATTCTCCTCAATGGACAATCGATGCATTGCCAATTAATTTTCGTATTCCTCAAGGGTTCATAGCTCCCAATTTGGGCTTAACAGGGATTTTATACTTTAGAATTGATGCCTGGGGTCATGATCCTAATAAAATTACTGCAAATCCTAGTGTTCCTTGGTATAGACTTCCAGTTTATCAATATAGTAATGAGCGTAGTTTTCCTGGAGATGGCGCGCTAATTTATCCTGGCGAAGAAGTTGGACTGAAAGAGGTTGTTCCTTCTTTACGATTAAAAAGAATTAGGGACGGTATGGAAGATTATGAATATATAGCTATTCTCAAGAACTTCGGTGAAGAGGCATGGGCGTTAAAAACAATTCAACCTGTAGCAAGCAATTGGCATAATTGGACTAAAGAGCCTCAAGTACTGGAAGAAACCCGAGTAAAATTAGGTAATCGAATTCAGGAATTAATGCACAATTATCATAAATAGTTTTCAAAATAACGGAGCAAAATTATAAATTTTCACTATATTTTTGCGAAAACTTTATCAAAATATTATTAGAAAAACAATAAAATGACTGTATACTACCTACAGATAGAATCAAGTTAACAAATAATAAAATTATTGAGTTTGTCCGCAAATATAATGATTAACTCTGATTAGCTTTTATCTAATATTAATAAAAATCTAAATTACCAATCAATAACTCTTGTTGAACATGAGCTATTTTCAACTAAAAAATATTTCTCAAATTGAACATTCTCGTCATTGATCGCGACGCGACGTAAGGAGCTAGTCCTCTAGGACTGTTAATTTTTGCGTTAATGTCCTTTGCAGATTGATTGCTTACTGCCATCAACCTAAGAAATCTAGCCTTTATCTTGATTGGTTTTTTACCTCAATCTGCTTAACCCGAACTCAGGTTAATATAATATAATCTGACTTAATATTTAGTAAACCGAGCTATCAATAAGAAAAGTGATTAAGAAATTAAAGAAAAGTGATCATGGAACTCCAGAACAAATTGTTGAACATTACCAATTAGAGAAAAAATTGGCAGATAAATTACGCAATAGTAGTAGAGAAGAGCGAGCAGAGTTATATACAGAGGTTTATGATGAATTATTTACTAATATCCCCTATCATTCTCAGCTAACTCGCAAAGCTGATGATAAATCTCGCCAAATATCAGTTTATAAAAAACTACAGTTACTTAAACATTACCTTAAACCTGATTCTACCTTCCTAGAAGTTGGGCCCGGTGACTGTAGTTTATCGTTAGCTGTTTGCCAACAAGTTAAGCAAGTCTATGCGGTAGATGTTTCTTCGGAAGTCACCGAAAATAACCATCATCCAGAAAACTTCAAGTTAATTATTTCTGATGGTGTAAGCATTCCTGTTGCAACCAATAGTGTAACCATTGCCTACAGCGATCAATTAATGGAACATTTGCATCCTGATGATGCTTTTTTACAGCTCCAAAACATTTATCAATCATTAGCTGAATCGGGAATTTATATTTGTATCACTCCTAATCGACTAAGTGGTCCCCATGATGTCTCTAAATATTTTGATGAAACTGCCACGTGCTTTCACCTTAAAGAGTATACTGTGACAGAGTTAATTAATTTATTTAGTCAAGTGGGATTTATTAATATTAAAGTTAGTTTTGGTTTTCGTGGAGTTTATTTACAACCACCTTTGTTTATCTATCAGTGGACAGAAAATTTTTTAAATGCTGTACCGTTTGTTATTAGAAATAAACTTACTTCTAATATTTTAGTAAACAATTTTTTGGGCATTACAATTATTGCCAAAAAGAAGAATAAGTAGATAGGCGTAATTAATTATAAATGGAGCAAAGCAGGGGAGCAGGGGGAGAAATAGAACGTTCTTATTTTATATTTAATTCTACCCACCTACTTAGTTGAAAAATTAACTATAAAGATTAGACTATAGCAGTCCTATTTGATTTATGAAACTACATTGATTGGTTTTTAGGTAGTCCTAAAAGATAAGCTTCGCAAATGAGACCGAAGGGAATCCTTTAGGGCTTTAGCATAAGCTTCGTGACCAGAGGTAATCCTTTAGGGCAAATAGTTAGTAGGTAATAGAAATTTCTCATTTTATTTAGGATTGCTATATGGCTTCAGAAAATTTGATATCTTAGCTGCTAATTAAGGATTTAGGTCATATAAAATTGTTCAAGCCTTTATATAAAAAGAAATTTTCAGCAATTAGCATAAAACGTTATTCTCAATAAACATAGCTGAAATGCTTTTTTTCGTAATTATTGCTAATACGGTTAGCAGTTTGCCATGCTCAGTAATTCTGAAAGCTTTTCTTTAACTTGAGTTGAGGTACCTGAATCCTTACACTGCTAAAGCTGGTGGTCATCCTCGAATTGTGGACACGAGAGGAGTAATGAATAGTATTTGTTAGTAGCTGAATGTACTTAGTTTTTGTTGCCATAGAGCTTTACGAACAGACTGGATAGTAATGATGAAAATTAACGGAAAAATAACAAAATATCTAGATATATGGCGTGATTTTGCCAAAGGTTCAATTAATCGTCAAATTTTTACAGCAACTATTATCATCGGTTTAGTAACTGGGTTAAGCAAGTTTGCTTCTGTCGGCAAGGAATTAGTGGTTGCCTGGCGATTCGGGACGGGAGACCAGATTGACTCTTTTGTTATGGCATTAGTAATCCCTGCCTTTGTTACGACTGTAGTAGCGAATTCCTTAAGTACTGCTTTTATTCCCACCTATATCAAGGTCAAAGAGGAGAGTCCAAAGGCAGCACAACAATTATTCTCTGGGATTATGACAAGGGCAATCGGGTTACTTGTCGTAATAACGATTGTGATCGCAGTTACTGCTCCCCTCTATTTACCCCTAATGGCATCGGGATTTTCTGCCGCCAAGCTAGACTTAACGAATCGTTTACTTTGGTCGATTTCCCCTTCAATACTACTCTATGGAGTTATCAATATTTTGGGTGGAGTAATGAACGCTGGAGAAAAATTTGCTCTTGTTGCTTTTTCTCCAGTGCTTACCCCTTTAGCTACGGTTATTATGTTACTCGCTTTTCCTGATTGGGGAATTTACGCGTTGGCGGGGGGACTAATTTGTGGCTCTTTGAGCGAGATGATTGTTTTAGGTATAGCCTTGCTTAGACAGGGAATTGATTTACGACCTCAGTGGTTGAAAGATAATGCCAATTTAGATCTAGTGTTCAAAGAATATTTTCCTGTAATAGTTGGCTCTTTCTTAATGTGTAGTACCAATTTAGTAGATCAATCTATGGCGGGAATGTTATCGCCTGGAAGTGTTGCAGCATTGGGCTATGCCAATCGTGTCATTGCTCTTCCCTTGAGTTTAGTTACCATAGCCTTGGGAACCGCGGTAGTTCCTTACTTTTCTCAAACTATTGCTCAAAAAGATTGGCGCAAGATAAATCATACTTTTAAATATTATTTAAGACTGATTTTCATTACTATGATTCCTTTGACACTATTATTTATTTTAGCTTCCAAACTAATTGTTCAAATTCTTTTTGAGCGAGGATCTTTTACTACTGAAAATACACAGTTAGTATCTCAAATTCAAATATTTTATGCTCTACAAATTCCTTTTTATATTGCATCAATTTTTGTAGTTAGACTAATTAATTCGCTAGGAATAAATTATTATTTAGCCTGGGGATCAGCAATTAACTTAATAGCAAATATAATCGGAAATTATGTGTTTTCTTTTTGGCTTGGAGTTGCTGGACTAGCCTTGTCTACTAGTTTAGTACATCTTATTTCGTTTGTTTTTTTGTATACCTTAACCAACAAACACTTGCAAAAAATATTATTAGAAAGTAATTAAATAAATTTAGCCATGAAAATAGCTTTAGTAATTTCAAGCCTTAGCTGTGGAGGAGCCGAAAGAGTTTTAGTCTCGATGGCACAAGGATTTATCCAGCGGGGGCATAATGTAAAGGTTGTCACCTTGTCTGAGAAAAACAGTGACTTTTATGAATTACCTAGTGAATGCTCTCGAATTGCTCTCGGGGTTTTAAGTTCATCGACAGGACTAATAACGGCGCTCAAAAGCAATACTGGACGTATAACTGCAACCAGAGAAGCTCTTCAGTCTAGTACTCCTGATGTTGTCATTTCTTTCCTCCGTATTACCAACGTCACTACTATACTTGCTCTACTCGGGACAAAGTATCCTCTAATCATAACGGAACATAATGATGCTAGAGTTTTTTCTTATGGACTTTTATGGGAAACTTTAAGGCGCTTGACATATCCCTTTTGTTCTTGTGTTGTTAGCGTTAGTCAAGGGGTTGATTTGGGTTTTGCCTCACTGCCAAAGAGTAAAAGAGCCGTAATTTATAACCCGATTATGGTTAAAGACAATGAGCAGGCGGATCAACTACCTCCACAAGTTGATCCGCAAAAAAACTGGTTAGTTAGTATGGGTCGATTAACAGAACAAAAAGGATTTGATCTGTTACTACAAGCTTTTGCGAAAATTGCCTCTAAATCTCCAAACTGGCAATTGCTGATTTTGGGCAAGGGAGAATTACGCGAACAGTTGTCACAAATGAAAGATGATTTAGGCTTGTCCAGCCAAGTTGTTTTCACGGGAGCTTTGAGTAATCCTTTTGCAGTACTAAAAAGAGCCAAAATATTTGTCATGGCTTCAAGAAATGAAGGGTTTCCCATGGCTCATGGAGAAGCTTTAGCCTGCGGTTTGCCCGTGGTTTGCACAGATTGTCCCAGTGGTCCTAGTGAAATGGTTCGTCAGGATATTGATGGCATTTTGGTTCCTAATCAAGACGTAGCTGCTCTGGCAGCAGCGATGGAAAATTTAATGTCTGATGAAGCCCTAAGAGAAAAACTTGCTCATAACGCTCCTCAAGTATTGGAAAGATTTGGTTTGGATGCCATAGTGACAGAATGGGAAACTTTAATGAATAAATTATTGGAGGCATAAATTTAATGACTGATAGGAAACGCATTACTTTTTTTCTTGACGCCCTCCATGGTGGTGGTGCCGAAAAGGCAGTAGTTAATTTACTTAAAGGCTTAGCTCAACGAGATGAATTTGACCTAGATTTAGTTCTCGCTACTAAAGAGGGCCCTTATTTAGATTTAGTCCCCCCAGAAGTAAGAATTGTTGACCTGAATAGTGGTCGAGCAATCAAAGCCACCTTACCTTTGATCAGCTACCTGAAGGAAAATCATCCTTGGGCGGTGATTGGTAATATGGGTCATGTTAATGTCGTAGCTTCAATCGCTAAAGAATTATCAGGAATCAAGACTAAGCTAGTTTTGGTCGAACAGAATACATTATCTACCTCTAAAAGTAAGCTCAAGCGGGCGAAACTAGTTGAACTATTGATGAAATGGTTATATCCTCGTGCTGATGCAGTGGCAGGAGTTTCCGTAGGTGTTGCTCGTGATTTAGAACAACAGTTAAAACTAAAGAAAGAAACAGTTAGGGTACTTAATAATCCTGTAGTTAATGAAGATTTAATTAGTAAAAGCCAAGCTAGTTTAGAACACTCTTGGTTTACTGTCGATGCGCCACCAGTATTTTTAGCGGTGGGCAGATTAAATTCACAGAAAGATTTTCCTAATTTGTTGAATGCTTTTGCTCAGGTAAGAAAACAGCAAGTAGCCCGTTTAATTATTTTAGGAGAAGGGGAAGAGCGTCAAGCCTTAGAAGCAATTATTGGTAATTTGGGTATTGGTGAGGATGTTTTATTACCTGGTTTTGTTAAAAATCCCTATGTCTATATGAAACACGCCAGTTGCTTTGTTCTCTCCTCTCAAGCAGAGGGATTACCTACGGTACTGATTGAAGCGATGGCTTGTGGTTGTCCCGTTGTGTCTACAGACTGTCCTAGTGGACCAGAAGAAATTTTAGATCGCGGAACTTATGGCTTGTTGGTTCCGAGCAAAAATTCTGAAGCTTTAGGGGAAGCAATGGGCAAAACTCTCAACAATCCTCTTAAACAGGAAATTTTAATCCAGCGTGCCAATGAATATTCTACTGAAAGAGTCGTAGCAGCATATTTATCTTTGCTCAACGAACTATAAAGGGCAAATTACAATCTTGATCGAGACAAGGTTCAAATATCAATCACTTTTTTAGCTTTTATACTAAAGAATCAATGATTAGTTCAACCGAATCAAAAAATCAGACAAAAGCTACCTTCATAACTTATTATCAAGGATTTTTGGCGATCGCATCTACCCTAGTATTTTTTACTAGATCAGATGTATATTTTAATAATCATCATGGGTTGCCCATTCCTTTAGTTTGGATGTTAGGGTTTTTGGTGGCATCTGTCCCCCTCTTTATCTCTTTGCTAAGTAGACTTCAAGATTTGTCCAGACCTCTGGTAATTTGGTCTGGCTTCTATATTGCAGCATCATTTATTTCAATTTTAATACAACCAGTGCTTCCCAAGCAGCAGTATTTAGAAGATCAATATCGCACAATTATCTTTTTGATTATGATGCTAGGGATTTTTGCTTATCATCCTCTAGTAACCAAATGGGTTAAGCAGACAATTCTATTTGTAACTTTGTGTAATATATTATTATATATTTATGAATTTTTTTATCCCTTGGCTTTCTATGTAGAACAACGGGCTCCAGGAAGATCATCTGGAGTTTATGAAGATTCTAATGTCGCTGGGATTGCACTGGTTGTGGGAATGATTTCCACTATTGACATAATTAAACCTAGATACCGTTTATTTTATGCTCTATTAATATTTGTTGGCATTACACCAACTTTTTCTCGAGGTTCAATTGCTGGGTGGTTTGTAGTCATGGGTTTTTTAATTATCAAGAAAATCATTCCTCGCCACCAAATGCCTCTTTTAATAGTATTTTTTATGGTCACAATTTCGATTTTATCGACTCAACTTGGTCAACTTAAATATTTAAAAGGTTCTGATGGTAAAACTTTATTTAACAAAGATTCCCTGGCAAGGGTGGAATTTTTGCTCAATCCTTTAGAACAAAAAGATGGCTCTAAAGCCTCTCGTGAAGATCATGTCAAGGTTGCTTGGGAAAAATTCTCGAGGCATCCTTTTATTGGTAATGGCTTGGGTTCTGGAGAAAATACTGCCACCCTCTCCACCACAGGAGTGGCTCAAAGAAGTCACAATACCTATTTAGATCAGATGGTAGAATTTGGCTTTTTAGGCGCTTTTTTTTTCCCTTCCTTACTCTTAGCATCTGTTTGGCAAGCAGAAGGAGAATTCAAAAAACAAGGGGCAGCTTTTGTGGTTTTTATTATGTTTCAGGGATTTTTTAGCCATACCCTGATGAATGAATTCTGCTCATTAATTTTTTACGCTATTATGGCAAACCTAGCTAAACACAGTAGTGAAACCAGTATTCTTAATAGTTAAAGAATTTGAACTATTAGATCAACCTTGCTTTTGTGACTCAAAGTCTTAAATTGGCACAAACTTAACTGTAGTATGTTTAACTTTTCCACTAACATCGCGAAGACCGTCATCTTAATATTTTTAACCATGATTGCTGTGTTGAGTAATTCGGCAATTAGCGAGAGTGAGATTAAAACCGATCCTTTGTTTTGGACTGCTTCAGCTATGGAAGCTGTTGAACTCAATCAACCTAGTCCAATCTTGACAGATGATGATTTGGCGAGGTTAAGAAAAATAAACTTAAAAGCAGCCAAAGGAGAATACGAAGCGTTTCAAATTGTCGTTCAAGCTCCACCAGGAAATCTGAGTAACGTTAATCTTACTGTGTCTGACTTAAAAAACTCTCAAGGAGAATTAATTAGCAAAGATAACATTACTCTCTATCGAGAACACTATATAAAACTCGATCGCCCTAGTTATTCAGGATGGCCAGCTAATCCCACTCGTGGTCAGGGATGGTATGCAGATGCTCTAATTCCCTTTGTCGATCCCAATACAGGTAAAGATATTCAAAATGCGCCATTGGATGCCGTGCCTTTTAATTTAGCAGCGGGAACAAATCAACCGATTTGGGTTGATATTTTTGTACCACCATCTACTGCTCCTGGAGAATATCAAGGAAAATTTACGATTGAAAGCGATCGCGGTATCTCCGAAGGTCAGATTGATTTAACAGTCTGGAATTTTACTCTACCCGTACAGCCATCAATAGATTCTTACTTTAATATTTGGGAAAACAGGGGAATTGAAGCACAAACATTGCTACTTGAACATAGATTAATGCCTAGTCAAAGAATTAAGTATCCAGATCAGCAAGATGCTTTTAAGAGATTGGGTGTCAAATCGGTGAATTTGCCTTTTTGGAGTGGAGCTAACTATCACACCTGCCAAATGGATCCTGCTCCCTCAGTAAATAAACTCAAAGAAGCTTCAGCTCAATATCCATCGAACTTATTGAAATACGTATTTTCGGTAGATGAAATCGATCTATGTAAAAATTTGGAAACCCCGTTAAAACAATGGGCAAAAAATATTCATCAAGCAGGATTGAAACATCTTGCCGTCATGAAACCCAGAGCAGATTTATACGATCAGATAGATATTTGGGTTGTAAATCCTTTAATGCATGAGGAAGCAAAATTTGAAATTCAGGAAGTAAAAAAGCAAGGAGATGAGATTTGGTTTTATACAGGATATAGTACAGATTATTCTCCTCTATGGCATTTGGATTCCCCACCGATTAATTTCCGTATTCCTCAAGGATGGATTGCCCAAAGTTTGAATTTAAAAGGTGTTCTTCTTGCACGAGTAGATACTTGGACAGAAAATCCTTGGCAAGAAGTACCGATTTATGTACAGGGGGATATAGATTATCCTGGCATAGAGATGTTGTTCTATCCAGGGGACAAAGTAGGTTTAAATCAGGTTGTTCCTTCCATTCGGCTTAAACGGATTAGAGAAGGAATGGAAGATTATGAATATACCGAAATCTTAAAAGAGCTTGGATATCAAGATTGGGCTATGAAAATTGTCAGAAATGTGGGAGCAAATTGGACAAATTGGACAAAAGACACTAATAGTTTAGATTTAGCTAGACAAAAATTAGGCACAAAAATTCATCAATTATCTCAGTCAAGTTAATCTCAATAATGAGGATAAAAAATTTCTATGTGAGCATTAAAATATTAAAATTGGGATTAAAAAATAAACTTTTTTTATTGTTTAATTTGTTTAATTAATTTTTCAGGATGATTAAATAGATGAAGTTAGATTCAAATCACACAGCGATTGACAATGCTGTAGAAGACAAAATTAGTAAAATTAAAATATTATTTATTATTACTGGGTTGGCATCTGGGGGAGCAGAGGTGATGCTTCTTAGTCTATTATCCAGTATCAATCGCGATCGCTTTGAACCAACTGTGATTTCCTTGATGGATAAAGGAATATATGGAGAAAAAATTGAGCAGCTAGAAATTCCCGTGTACTGTGTCAAAATGTTAGAGGGAAAACCGACCATCAACTCAGCTAGACGCATGACTGAATTAATTAAACAAGTTAAGCCAGACATGATTCAGGGTTGGATGTATCATGCTAACTTAGCCGCGCAATTTTTCAATTTTTTTATTAATCGGCAGACTCCTGTATTATGGAGTATTCATCACTCTCTCCATGCTATATCTTCGGAAAAACCTCTCACTCAAGGAATAATTCGCTTTGGTAGTTGGTCTTCTAAGTATGTGGATCGAGTTGCTTTTGTTTCGGAAAAAAGCCAAGCTCAACATCAAAAAATTGGCTATTCTAAAGCTAATAGCTGCGTTATTCCTAACGGTTTTGATACCTCTAAATTTAAGCCTTCAGCTGAGATTAGGCAGAAATTTCGTCAAGAATTAAATATTGCCGAGCGTATTTTTCTCATTGGCTCTGTTGCTCGATATCATGCGATGAAAGATCATGCTAACTTTTTGCGGGCAGCTCAGCTGCTTTTGATCGAACATCCTGAAACTAAATTCGTGATGGTCGGTACAAACGTTGATGAGCAAAACCAAGCCTTAACTAGCTTGATTGATACATTGGGCATTGGTGATAGTGTATATCTTTTAGGGCAACGTAGTGATATTCCGCAAATCACACCTGCTTTGGACATATTAACTTCTTCCTCAGCTTATGGAGAAGCTTTTCCTTTGGTACTTGGTGAGGCTATGTCCTGTGAAGTACCCTGTGTAGTGACAGACATTGGTGATTCTGCTTGGATTGTCGGCGACACGGGCAAAGTTGTACCGCCAAAAAATCCCACTGCACTTGCTCAAGCTTGGCAAGAAGTAATTACGATGGATACATCTGCCAAAGCAGATTTAGGTAAAATTGCTCGCCGTAGAATTATCGATAAGTTCTCTTTAACTTCAATAGTCGCTCAATATGAAGATCTTTATCAAAGCATAATTGAGCGGCAAAATTAGCTCTCAAGACAGCTGGTATAGGTTATCCTAAACACAACGCAACAATCAAGCAATTGAGAATTTTACTCTGTGATGAATTTCTGTTTATTGATGCCGCTTTTGGTGCCATTGCCAAGCATGGGAGATAATATCATCTAAATTGGAGTAGGCAGGCTGCCAGCCTAAAATTTTATTAGCTTTTGCCCCACTTCCTACTAGTGAGGGAGGATCTCCTGGACGGCGATCGCTTAATTCAACTTTTATTTCTTTACTTGTAATTTTACGCGCTGTTTCGATTACTTCCTTAACGGAAAAACCACTGCCATTACCCAGATTGAAAACGTCTGTTGCACCGTCATCGATCAAATATTCTAAAGCGAGAATATGAGCCTGGGCAATGTCCAAAACATGAATATAGTCTCGGATACAACTACCATCGGGGGTGTCATAGTCTGTACCAAAGATGGAAACTGATTCGCGATGACCTAAAGCAGTCTGTAAAACTAAGGGAATTAGATGAGTTTCAGGATGATGATCTTCCCCCAAATTACCTTCAGGATCTGCTCCCGCAGCGTTAAAATAACGTAGACAGACGGAACGAAAATCATAAGCTTGATTAAAGTCTTGGAGGATTCTTTCCACCATCAACTTAGTTGCACCATAAGGATTAATGGGATTTTGCGACTGGTCTTCTGTAATGGGTACGGAATCTGGTACACCATAGGTGGCACAGGTGGAGGAGAAGACAAACTGATGAATATTTGCTTCTAACATGGCTTCTAAAAGAGTTAGCGTACCAACCACGTTATTGTTGTAATATTTTGCTGGCTGGGTAACGGATTCTCCAACATATGCATAGGCTGCAAAGTGCATCACAGCATCAATTTGGTGGGTGGCGAAGATTTCTCGTAGTAAAGAGCGATCGCAAGTACTGCCGACAATCAACTTAACTTTTAAAACCGTCTCTACTAGGTCTTGATGACCATAGACAAGGTTATCCAGTACAATTACTTCGTAGCCCGCTTTTTGTAGTGTTAGTACGGAATGAGAGCCGATGTATCCTGCTCCTCCTGTGACGAGAATAGCCATTATAAATGAGATTCTAAAATTTTTTAGATTACAAAGCTAAATATATCAGTAAATTAAACTTTTAAAGATAACTTAGAATACCAGATTGTTTTTTTCGACGTTTTACTTAAAAATAGCAATAATCTTGTAACATCCAAGAAAATTTGCTTAAGCCATACTTACATATAATTTATATTTATTAATAATGACCCGCAAAATGTTGATCGTCGCGACAATCGCGGGGATGATTGAAGATTTTATTTTACCTTTTGTAGATTATTATCGTAATTCAGGTTGGCAGGTGGATGGGGTGGCCGTAGATATTACCAGCAACTCAGCCTGTGTTAGCTCATTTAACTCCGTCTGGGATGTACCGTGGTCTCGCAATCCTCTAGATCCGCGTAATTTAATTAATGCCGTACCCCGCATTCAAGAAATTGTGATTCAGGGTAATTATGACTTGGTTCATATCCATAGTCCTGTAGCAGCTTTTGTGACTCGCTATGCTTTGGGACAACTAAAAACCAAGCAGAAGCCTCAAGTTATTTATACGGCTCACGGTTTCCATTTTCATCAACAAGGACATCCCGTAACAAATTTTATCTTTTTAAATCTTGAACGGTTTGCAGGACGGTGGACTGACTATCTAATTACGATTAATCGCGAAGATGAAGCTGCTGCTAGGAAACATCATCTTTTACCTGATGACAAAATTTTTTATACTCCTGGGATTGGACTAGAACTGAATAAATACGATCGCCATCAGGTTAGTCAGTCGCAAATTCAAGCAATCCGTCAGGAATTGCAGCTCCAGCCTGAAAATGTTTTGCTATTAACTGTTGCCGAGTTCACTCCCAACAAGCGCCATCGCGATCAGCTATTAGCCCTCAAGCTGCTTAATCGTCCTGAAGTACACCTAGCTTTAGCAGGAGATGGTGATGCCCGACCAGAAATAGAGCAGTTAGCCCAGGAGTTGAAACTATCAAAACAAGTCCATTGCTTAGGTTTTCGCCATGATATACCTGCTTTAATTTGCGCCAGTAAAGCTCTGCTGCTGACATCTGGGCGAGAAGGTCTACCTCGCAGTATTATGGAAGCTTTTTGTGCTGCCACCCCCGTAATCGGCACCAAAATTCGTGGTATTCAAGATCTACTGGCAGATGACTGCGGTTTACTAGTAGAGGTGGGAGATATTACAGCTTTAAGTCAGGCGATCGCCCAGATGCTCGATCATCCCCAACAGGCAGCTAAAATGGGTGCCAATGGTCGTCAGAAAATGGCAATGTATGATGTGCAGAATATTATTGAGCAATATACTCAAATTTACGATCGAGCATTAGCAAGACAAACTACCAATTAACTACCAATTAATTTTTAAGATGGCTAAATTAATCAAAACTATTGCCGATCGCTTAGTGGCAGCCTTGGCTTTATCGATTCTTGCTCCTGTAATTTTACTGGTGGCGATCGCCGTGAGAATCCAGATGGGTACGCCAATTCTCTTTACCCAAGCTCGCCCAGGTAAAAATGGTCGCGTGTTTCAATTTTGTAAATTCCGCACCATGACTGATGCTCGAAATAGTGAGGGAGAATTGTTAAGCGATGACGAGCGCCTGACTAAAATTGGCAAACTATTGCGTAAGACTAGTTTAGATGAGCTACCACAACTCTGGCATGTCCTTAAGGGTGAAATGAGCATTGTTGGCCCCCGCCCACTGTTAGTACGCTATTTAAAGCTATACAACGAAGAACAAGCCCGTCGTCATGATGTATTGCCAGGAATTACGGGCTGGGCGCAGGTTAATGGTCGGCGTAACTTAGATGGAGACTTTATTAAAAAGTTTGAACTAGATGTCTGGTATGTCGATAATTGGAGTTTGGGGTTGGATCTGAAAATTATTTGGCTGACGATATTAGCAGTAGTGGCGCAAAAAGACATCGATCAAGAAGGTTATACCACTGGTGGAGGAGAGTTTTTAGGCAACGATCGCTGAACTTGCTGAATAGTTTAAAAGTCACCATAATATCTAGATAAATATAGATAAATAGAAATTCTGCTCAAACTTTGCTTGAAAAATGAAATTTCCCGATGCTTAGTAGACTGATCAAATCTTTATTGGACAGATTGTTAGCAGCGATCGCCTTAACTCTCCTCTCACCATTTTTGGCTATTTTAGCGATCGCGATTTACTTAAACATGGGTAGCCCAGTTGTTTTTTCTCAGTTGAGAGGAGGCAAAAATAATAGCATCTTTACTTTTTATAAATTTCGCACCATGACTGACCAGCGAGATCGTGATGGTAAATTGCTACCTGATATGCAGCGTTTAACTCCTCTGGGTAAATTCTTACGCCAAACCAGTTTAGATGAATTACCTCAACTCTGGAATGTGTTGCTGGGCAATATGAGCTTAATCGGGCCACGTCCTCTAATTGCTGCTTATCTCGAACGCTATACGCCAGAACAGGCTCGTCGTCATGCAGTTGCTCCTGGCATTACAGGCTGGGCGCAAATTAACGGTCGCAATTCTATTAGCTGGGAAGAAAAGTTTCAGCTAGACCTCTGGTATATTGACCATTGGAGTCTGTGGCTGGATCTGAAAATCCTCTTACAGACTGTAATTAAAATTGTCTCTAAAGAAGGAATAGACGAAGATCAAAATACTACTTCCACTGAGTTTATGGGAACTGCATCCAAGCAGTAATATCAGGTTCGGATGAACAGTTAAATGTTTTAATTTAGGGACTTGGGGACTTGGGAAATTACTCTATTTAAAGTCATTATCCATACTTGCTATAACTTGTGGTTAAAAGTCTCAAAAGTCACAAGCTAATCTCAAACCGATTTATTGTTTCAGGTTCAATGGCATGACTATAAAACTATCTAAAGTAACAAAACAGCAGTTAATTAAATCAATCAAACGATACTTTGAACAAGAACTTGATGAAGACATTGGCGATCTCAAAGCTTCACGATTTCTCGACTTTTGTTTACAAGAAATCTGTCCCAGTGTTTATAATCGAGCAATTATCGATGCACGATCCTTTATGGAGAATAAATTAAGCGATCTTGAAGATACTTGCTATGAACCAGAGTTTGGTTATTGGGAAAAGTAAAGTTAACTATTTTTTCTTACTTGGTTAATTACTGCCGATTCAGCTTAAGCCAAAAGAAGCGATCGCCATACTTTCAACAGTATTGTAGAATCAATTAGCTGATTTAAGTAAAGACCTTTTTTGCTCAGGCTAGAGCCAATCAATCTTCATCTAAAGGCAACCCAAATCTAACTCTACCTCTGGCAAAATAGCGACCAAACTGCATTTGATATACTTCATCTTCAGCTTGGGTTTCTACCTCTAAATCAGAACGAGGATAACTAACACAGAGCAAAGCATAACCCCGCTCTTTTAGTTTGGGAGATAAACCCATTGCCTCTGGTTGAGCTAGCTCTCCCGCAATAACCTTCACAGCACAGCTCGTACAAGCACCATTACGGCAGAGAAAAGGTAACTTAGCATCTTGCTCTTCGGCAGTTTGGAGAATATATTGATCTTCGGGAACTTCGACGATGTATTGTCTTCCCGTAGTGCGATCGTGAACTTTGACAATATGGGTTTTAGTCATTTAAGTCAAAAATATTTAGTGATTAATGCTTAAAGGATATCTGAAAAGTCTAATTGCTACGTTTCCAGTGGGTAGATCCCCCTAAATTCCCCTTGTTAAGGGGGACTTTGATTCCGATTCCCCCCTTGTTAAGGGGAGGCAGCGCGTTGCGGAGGTTTCCTCCGTTGTAGCGACTGCCGTGGGCTAGGGGGGATCTGCTAGGGTCTAAGCATAACAGAATTGAGTTCTCAGACATCCTCTTAATTTGTAGTCTACAGTAAAAAAGAAGTTCAAAAGTTTTGACAGTAGCAACTAAGCATGTATAATTATAGTTCGTGAGTCATCTGGAGAGGTGGCCGAGTGGTCGAAGGCGCAGCATTGGAAATGCTGTAACGGGGTGACTTGTTCGAGGGTTCGAATCCCTCCCTCTCCGTTTTAAGTTAATGCTTGGGGTTTGATAACTTTTTGCCCAGAGCAATTCAAGCTGGTTAGCAGAATTTTATTTTTTTGCTTGTCTGTGGTCAATCATTTAAGTTAAGTTGCTTATTTTGACCATTTTGACCAATTCTATGACTAAATTTTTGCTACTTAAGCTATTGACATCAAGCTTACTGTCGATTTTGCTCTTACTGCCACTTTATTATGTGTTGGGCTATAGTACTTTAAGTGTGGTTAATAGCCTTTGGCATTTACGGTTTAATCAAAATCATCGTTTCAAGTTTGAAGATATTTTGGTTGCGTCGATCGCAACTTTATCCTTGATTATTACTAGTTGTAAAGTTGTTGGGGTTTTCCCTCAAGTCCAACTGATTTTAAAGCTATCAACAGTAGTTTCAATTATCTGCTTACT
The DNA here is from genome assembly GCA_019359095.1 of Pleurocapsa minor HA4230-MV1. Taxonomy (NCBI): domain Bacteria; kingdom Bacillati; phylum Cyanobacteriota; class Cyanophyceae; order Pleurocapsales; family Pleurocapsaceae; genus Pleurocapsa; species Pleurocapsa minor. The sequence goes on from JAHHHZ010000024.1 coordinate 166,597, forward strand.
ATTTAGCTTTTGTTATGCTCATTTTTCAGGAATTAAAAAGCAATTTACGCTTCCTTTACCTAACTGGAAATATGCTTTGGTCTGGCTCTTATTATTCAGTAATTATTTACTTAGAGCAGCAATTAAAGCAAGCTCTTTAGTCGAAGCGCAATATATTCCCTCTGGCTTTAATACTGATATTTTTCTTTATATCAGACGCAGTATTATTTTCTTAGGTGACGCAACTCGAATACAGTTAGAGAATAATCAAAAGATACTTGATATTCTTTATAATTCTCCCAAACTATTAAGCACTTTTATTTATGCAACTTTTGCTTATGTTAGTCGGGATGTGGGTATTGCAGCGACTATTGTTACTTCTTTAATTTTAGCTGGAATTATTTTAAAATATTTAATTTTAATTCAAACAGAGTCAAATTTAAATTCTTCATTAAATTATTCAATTGCCACGATCGCTTTAATTATTTTGATTGTCTTTCAGCCTGTTTGGTGCTGGCTACAAGATCAATTTTATTGGTCGAATTTATTATGTGTCTATTTATTAGTTTATGCTCTTGAAGATTTACTAACTTCTCAAAAAATTAGCAATATTTATCTAGTTAAATTTGCGATCGCTATTATTGCTCTAGCGGGATTTTATCCTTCTCAGATACCCTTTATAATGATTGCAGTTATGAGTGGTATCGTCTTTAATTCTAGTTTAGATCGTCAAAGTCGCTATAAATATCTGCTACGAATTTTTCTGATTACTTCCTTTGTAGTTTGTCTCTTTATTTCTCAGTATTTGGATACTAGTGAGGTAGTAAAGCATTTTGATATTTCTGATGCTGAACATGGACAAAAGTTAAACTATATCCCTTTTTGGTCATTTTTAGACTTTATGCCCAGAACGGGCGGAACTCCCAAAGATTTTGGCGCAATGCTCTTAATTACCGCTTCTTTGATAGTTGGATTTACTACTATTAAATACTGTATTAAAGCTAGTCCCCAAAATGCCAACTGGTTTAAATTATTAATTAGTCTTTATAGTATTTACTCTGTTTCATATCTAATCTTACCTGGAGAATATCGCCAAAGTAAGTTTTTTTTCACCTATATTGTCCCTCTAATTATATTTTGTGTTATTAAAATATTCGCGCAAGTTAATTTTAGTAGCAAGAAAGCTTTCAAGATTTTATTATCAATATTAGCCATTTACGTTGTAGCAAAATCTTTTCTTAAACCTTATAAACTCCATGTAAGTAGTAAAATATCTTCAGCCATAGAAGCTGTAACTCTGATTAATCAACCTGCATTAATCTATATGAATGAAGGAAGTATTACTCACGGATATTATTATTTTGCTTATCAAATCAGGAATTTAGATTTTCAATTAATTTCAGGATGTCCTCAAGCATCAGAAGTCAATTCTCTCGATCATGCTAAAACCCTGGTGATCGCTAGTTCTTGCCCTGATATCACTGTGGAAGCTAAATTACAAACTAAAATTATCTACACTGATATTAACGGACAAGAGAATATTCCTTAATTAATAACTGATTGCAGAGTAATTATTCAACTTTGGTTTTATATTTGTTGTAAATTAGTAATTCATTGATTCTGCCTCTTTTTGAGGCGACTACATTAATCGCTCTAGTGGCTTTAACTTCGATTACTTCATATCGCGGATCGTCGTAAAGAGATTTAATTAATGGGGAAGCTGAATTGCTAGCTAATACCTGACAACCTCTATCGGTTAAGCGATCGCAAAGTTTTTTTAATCTAATTTGTTCTTGCTCCCCAAAGCCGTTCATACTATAACCAGTGAAAGATGAGGTGTCGCTCATGGGATGATATGGGGGATCAAAATAGATGAATGCGCCCTTTTTAGCCGTGGCTACTGCTTGCTCAAAGTCTCCGTTAAGGATGCGACACCTAGCTTGATTAAGATAGGTGCTAATAGCTTGAATTACCGCAGGCTCAGCGATAATTGGGTTTTTATACTTGCCATAGGGAACATTAAATTGGCTGCTACTGTTGACTCTAAATAAACCATTGAAACAGGTTTTATTCAGATAGATGATCCTTGCTGCACGTTCTACGGCGGTACGTTGATTGAAGTCATCCTGGCGATCTTGTGCGCGTAATTGGTAATAATACTCAGAGGTGTTATTGGCTTGATGTTTTTGGCAGAGTTCTAGTAACTCCTGTGGTCGATCTTTAATTACCTGGTAACAATTAATAAGCTGCGCGTTGATATCACTTAATGTCGCCTTTTTTGGCTGTAAGGAAAATAGTAGCGCTCCTGCGCCAATGAATGGTTCGTAGTATTCAGTATATTTTGCAGGTAAATATTCTTTGATTACAGGTAAAAGTTGCCTTTTGCCACCCGCCCATTTAAGAAATGGTTTTGCTTGAGCTTGATGAGGTAATTGTTCAGAAAATGCGGTTTCTGGGGGAGAAATATTTTCTGACATGGTGAATTTACTTTGTAAGTAGGTGGGTGTAATTAAATTGGAAATGAGGTTAGGGAGTAACAAGTAACAAGTAACGAGTAACGAGTAACAAATAGCTCTAAGGGTAGGGGTTTGAGCAATTATTTTGCCTACCTACTTATGAATTGACTTGATGATTTTTAAACTTAGTTATTTTTGTATTCTTCGAGCAATTTAGGCAGATAATCATAGCCATCAACGCCAATTAAGCTGATAATTGGCGATCGCTGTTGTCCCAAGATATTGTTAAATTCTTCACCAATTTGTCCTTGCAAGATAGAGAGTAAACCCGCTACCTGTCGCCATTCTACAGAATTAATTTGATTAAGTAGATACATCCCTAAACCGCCGTAGGTAATCGCTGCTGCACGATCTTCGATGCTGTAATAGGCTTCGGCGAGATAGGAAAAGCTTAATCCTTGAAGATAGACATCACGGGAATACTGGGCTAATTCTGCACCTTTAGTTAAAGAAGCGATCGCCGAAGTGGGCTGTTCTAAGACGACATAAGCAATACCCAGGCTCGTATTACCAAAAGCTTGACTTTGAGAATCTCCCTGTTTTTGGGCTAGCTCAACTCCCTGTTCTAGATAGCGTACTGCTTCGCTATAATCTTCTGCTGCCATACTATCAAGCTGTCGGGCTGCAAATACTTTGGCATAACCTAAGTTAACCGATGCATTTGCCTCACCTAATTTGTCACCCACCTGTCGGGCTGCAATTAAAGCTCTTTGACTGTAGTTGATTGCTTCGCTGTAATTTTTTAGGTTTACATTGGTGCGACTAAGGTGATTGAGGCTGGCAATTTCGCAAGCATAATCGTTAGCTGCGATCGCAATTTCTAGGGCTTCTTCATGGAAAGCGATCGCCTTTTCATAATCTCCTGCCGTGCGCTGAGAATAGCCCAACAAAGTCAGGATACGGGCTTTATCTTCTGTTCCCTCTACCTCTTTTAAAGGCTCATCAAAGTAATCGAGAGTATCCTGGAGATAATCTCCTGAGAACGAGGCGAATACACCGCTGTACAAAGGAAAATCTTCTCTTTGGGCAAAAGTACGTAATATTTGCAGCATCACCAGAAAACAGCCATCAGCAAGAGCAGGTTGACTTATCACAAATGCCTGCCATAGCTCGCACCAAATTGAGGCAAAAGTCAGCAAGGTGCTATAGGAAAGTTCTTTACCAAACTTAGAGTTATAAGGCTGCTGATCGTACCAGGTGACTAATCCCCGCTGGAGATATTGCAGTAAAATTGCTAACTCAATCCAGGCTCGTAATTCTAAATTATTAGCGACTCTAGCAAAATCTATGGCTGATTGTTGCTGTGCCATAGTTTGAAATAACTGCTTAGGCAGAGGACTAGTGACTTTTTGCGCCCAAATCCGCCAAGGATTCGGTCTTTGCGCCCCAAACCCCGAGAAATTGCTCCCCGAACCATACATCCAACTGACTAAATCTCCCTCCAAGGTGGTAAATGACTCTAAGCCTGCGGTAATGCCTGTGGCTAGCTGTTGCCAATCTTGAGCTAACTCAGCATCCTCTTGGGTTTTGGCAGCAGCCTGAAGATTTTCTGCTAGCTGGCTTAATTCATCAATACTTAAAGGGTTTTCTTGATTAGGATCGAGAACATCCACTGTTCGGAGAAAATAATCTTCAGGATCTCCCGTAATAATCATCTGGGCGGTTTCTGAGATTTCTGCTGCTACTAAATTTTCTTCTTGCCAGCGCAGCCATTGCTTCTCAATAGTTTGTAAAGCTCTCAGTATTCTAGCTGCCTTAAGTTTAGTGTCCAACTGTGCCTCTGCGGTGTCGAGACGTTGACTCAAACAGCGTTCAAAAATTTCCCCTGTGCCAGTTTCCACTTGTTCCACGAGTATTCCGTAAACTCGCTCAACAGAACTTATTTTCCCTTGTAGAGTAAGTTCGACAATCTGGTCAATGAGGGCAAAATAGCGATCGCTTAATGATTCGGACACAATAAATATTTAGTGAGTCAAAAAAATATTATACCGTCTTGAGATGTGGCACTGAGTAAACATAACTAGAAATTACGGAAATTAGCCAACAGACTAGTTCAATGCTTAGATGAACCATATAATTGATTGTTACCGTCAAGTTATACGGTTAAATCCGCCATCGGCTAGAAATGACCCAAGCTAAAATCAAATTGTTTATTGTCGATCATGACTCCATTTTTCGTTTGGGGTTACGCACGGCGATCGCTCAATATGCTGATTTTGAAATTGTAGGGGAGGGCAACCTGAGTGAAGATACCCTGAGAGAGCTTACTCAAGGGATGGTGCTGAATGTTTTAGTGCTGGGCATTAGTTATACAGAGGCAGAGATTTCGAGTCTGGAGTTGACTCGGCAATTAAGACAGTTATATCCCCAGCTACCGTTGTTTTTATTGACTCCTAACTTTACGACGAAGCAAATAGCCAAGCTTAAGTCTTGGGGGGTTAAAGGTAATTGCGATCGCGGTGCCAGTATTAATAGTATTGTGGAGGGTTTGCACACCGTCGCCTATGGCAATACTTATTGGTCAACTGATGATGTTAGCCCCAAGCTTTGGCAACAGGCGTTAGCGAAAATTAGCAAGACAGGTAGAATTGAATTAGAACAAACGCTACAAGAAATAGAGCAAAAATTAGCTAATCCTTATCTATCTGATTGGGAACGAGTTTTTTTAGTAGGGCGTAAACGGGAATTACAGTCTGCGCGCTGGTTATCTAGTCGTTTAGTTGCGGAAGAAATTGTCTTACAAGAGGATTCAGCTACTATTGAGCCTGTTGCGGGCGCGATTGTACCAATTACCCCCACAGAGTTAGCACCCCTACCAGAATTTGCTGATTCTGCTAACAAAGCTATTTTTGAACGGGTAGTAACGGATATTCAGCTTGGGTTAAATAATCGCACCAAAATTCTCTTAGAAATCGATCTGCTTCAGCCCAAAATAGCCAAGAGTCTTTGTCATTTAATTCTGCAACGTCTGAGTGAAACTATTGCCCAAATACCGATCGCCTATACCTTAGATCGAGATTATACTGTTTATCTACAAGATCTCTGGCAATGGTCTACAGATAATTTTTTTGGGCAGCATTATGGGCAGTCAAATGAACAACCCCAGCTAGGGGAAATCTATGCACAAGAATTTGCTCTAGTTCAGCAAAATATCTTCAACGATCTCTATGGTATTCCCGAACTATTTGACTATCTCTTGGGTAAACCAGAGTTAATCATCGATAACGTTGTCTATCAATCAGATGATGCAGAAGCGATCGCCCGAATTGAATTTCTACTCCACAATTTAATTATTCATCTGGCTAACGGGGTGATGCAGGTAATCCTAAATAATTTTTACGATCTAGAAATTTTTAAATATCGGCTCTATCAAGCCGAGTACCGTAGCGATCGCGAACTAGCTCGATTTCGTAATCAACTATCTTGGCGATACCGTCAGGAGAATTATTTTACCCACCCGCAAAACATTTTTGAAAGTCGTCATCGTCTATTTGTGATTAACGCTGGGGCGATTAGAATTACTTATGTTTATGCTCCCCGTAAGGCTGAACTTGAAGAACTGACAGGCATCCCTTGGTTATCCACGATCATCATTGAAATTCGCGATGCGATCGCCCCTCTAGTACGTAAATTAATTGCTTTAGTAGGCAGTGGAGTAGTCTTTGTCCTAACTCAGGTAATTGGCAAAGGCTTAGGCTTAGTGGGTAAAGGTATCATTCAAGGAATTGGTAGCACGATCAAAGATGTTCCCCGCAAACAGAAAAAACCCTGACCTAGATTAATTTGGTACAGGGTTTGGTTAAATATCTTAGATAAATAACTCTGACATGCAAAAACTATTGATTATTGCGATTAGGATCGGAATCTCGATCTAATAAATCTTCTAGGAATTGGAAAGAAATTTCATCTGTCTCGTTGGTAGTTGTTTCTAGATTTAAGCTGTCCCGATCGGCATTAGGATCGTCACGGAAACTATCTTTGTCTAGAGTATCTAACCATTCAGAAATATTGTCAGTGTCTTGATTAGGAGTTTCCAAACTATCTAACCATTCAGAGATATTGTTCATATCGTTAGATTGATCTGGCAAACTGGTAATTTCTGCCGTATTATCACTTAATAAATCGAAATCAGCAGTATTAGCTGGATCGGTATCCTCAAAACCTAAATCATCGAGATTTATCTCCTCATCAAGCTCATTCTGCTCAGTATCGCTGACAAAACTACGTCTAGAAACTTGAGTATCCTCAAAGGTAATATCTTCTAGGTTTAAGTCGCTTGTAGCAGCATCATCAAAAGTGATTTCTTCGACAGTGGAACTAGTTGTGCGATCGCTGTCTACATCGTTAAGAGTAATCTCATCGAGAGTAAGATCGCTTGTATCAGTGGCATCATCAAAGGTGATCTCTTCAAGAGTGGCATTGATATTACTATCGAAATCGTCGAGGGTGAACCGATCGAAGGTCAAATCTTCGGTAGCAGTCGCATCATCAAAAGTAATTACTTCGAGACTTTCATTATCATCTATATTGATGTCATCTAGATTAATATCATCCCGATTCGCCAGATTATCTAGGGTAATTCCTTCTAAACTATTAACCTCATCAACGGAGGTGGCTTCAGCATCAGTACTTACATTATCAGTAACATTAGTGGGAGTAGTATCCTCTGAAAAATCGAAAGAGGTTTCAAAAGTTTCAAATTCTTGAATATCAGAAGTTGGTTGGTTATCTCGATCAAACATTCTTGACGCTGCTGCGCCACCCAAGGCTGCTGCACCTCCTGCTTGAGCTACGCCATGAATATTAGGATCTACATCAGTATCAGTTGATAAGTCAACATCAGGATTGGTTATCTCTGTGGTATCCGTAAAGCTTACCCAGGTATCAAGATCATCTGCGCGATCGCCAGTATTTAAATCAGTCTCTTGACTAAAATCAGTTGTCTCAAACTCAGGAGTGGTGATCTCTGTGGTATCTGCGAAACTTACTGAGCTATCCAGCTCCTCTACGCGATCGCCAGTGTTTAAATCAGTCTCTTGGCTAAAATCAGCTGTTTCAACTTCAGGAGTAGTGATCTCTGTGGTATCTGCGAAACTTACCGAGCTATCCAGCTCCTCTACGCGATCGCCAGTATTTAAATCAGTCTCTTGACTAAAATCAGTTGTCTCAAACTCAGGAGTAGTGATCTCTGTGGTATCTGCGAAACTTACTGAGCTATCCAGCTCCTCTACGCGATCGCCAGTGTTTAAATCAGTCTCTTGACTAAAATCAGCTGTTTCAACTTCAGGAGTAGTGATCTCTGTGGTATCTGCGAAACTTACCGAGCTAGCCTGCTCCTCTACGCGATCGCCAGTGTTTAAATCAGTCTCTTGACTAAAATCAGCTACATTGATTTCTGTATCTTCTGTAGTGCTATCTCCACGGTTAAACATTCCTAATGCTGCTGCACCACCAAGGGCTGCTGCACCGCCTGCTAGAGTCACGCCATCAATGCCACTGCTATCAATATTAGGATCTACATCAGTATCAGTTGATAAGTCAACATCAGGAATAGTTACATCTCCCACTGAATCGGGAAAAGCTACAGATGTATTATTTACCTGCGCACCTACATTTAAATCAGTATCCTGACTTAAATCTGGCATATTAACATCAGGCTCGACAGTATTAGATAAATCGAAATCACCACTAGTTACATCTCTATTAGTAGCGACTTCATCAGGTACGGTTATATCTCTTGCTTCCTCTTGAAGAACAAAATCACCTGGAAATTCTCTGCCGATATTTGCTTGAGTAGTTGCTGAATCGGTTTCTACTGTTGGTGTAGTCAATCCAGAAACACTGGTGTCTAAATTTGCTACATCAGGGCGTTCGACAACAGGATCGATCGCAGTTTCATTTTCTAATTCATGTTCTGAGTCTGGGAATCTTGAAACTGCTGCTCCACCTAGGGATATGTTGTCAATGCCTTGAGAATCAACATCATCATCATCTATTTGTAGATTGGTTGATTGATCGCCAACCTGCAATCTAGTTTCTTGTCCTGTGAACTCGCTAACAGGGTTAGAGGGTATTTCTTCAACTGAAGTTGATTCAGCCAAATCTAGATCTAAATCTAGATCTAAATCAGGATCGGCGACGTTTTCAGTTCTATTTCTTCTCCCTGCAAGGTTTGCTGCCACACCTCCTGCCAAAGCTGCACCGCCCGCTGTCATCCCAGCCATACCCATATTAGAAGAAGTATTTGCTGTATTCTCGGCAAGATTATTTACTACGTTGCCTGAGCTATTGACACCGACAGGAGGAACTCCACCACCAGGCGAACCTGGAGGATTAGGATTAGGCCCGCTATCTAGATTATTGATGTTAGAAATGTCGTTAAGAGCTGGTTCTCGATCGCTTTTCTTACGTCGGCCCAAAATGGCTGCTGCTATTAGAAAGATTCCCAGAATTGGCAGTAGCCACCACCACCAGTTACTTTTTTGGTTCTCTGCGTTTGTGCCTCGATCTACTTCTGCTTGGGCAATAGGAGCAACGGCTTCCCCATCAGCATTATTTTTTGAGGATAGAGATTCCCCACTTTGTTGAATGTTAGGGTTAACTTCCCCACTACCATTGACATTAGGGTTAACTTCCCCGCTTTGTTGAATGTTAGGGTTGACTTCCCCACTGGCATTAAGATCAGGGTTAACTTCCCCACTTTGTTGAACGTCAGGGTTAACTTCCCCACTGGCCTTGAGAGCAGGATTAGCTTCCCCACTTTGCTGAAGGTTAGGATTGACATCAGCATTGGCTGTGACGTTTTTGTCTACTCCATTTACCCCAACATCAGGCTTGCCTGCATTACCCAGAGATTCTACACCCAGGCTCCCAGCGATCGCCTTGGGAGCATTTTTAACAGTAGCTGTTTTAGTAGTTTGTAAAGCTACATTTTTACTGTCGGCGATCGCGCTATTCTTTTTACCCTCTACATCAGCTTCAAGTGAAGGTATAGCTGTATTTTTGCTAGCTAGATCGGACGCTGCTTTTGGGGCAATTGATGTTACCGCAGCCGCTGAGATTGAACCAACTCGATTAGCAATTACTTGTTTTCCGCCTTGAGTAGTGGCAAATCCTAGATATGCTTGCGCTGCTGTACTGGGAGTACCTTGATAAATTAGATTAAACGGTTCAGAGAAGGGATATCTGGGATCATCAGGCTGAGTTTGATGCATTGTGATGACTTTGACATCATCTCGTTTGATGACATCGTTAGCTACTGCATAACCAATACCATTTGTACCCAATTTGGCAATCATCGCCTCGATACTATCTTGCTTTAATTGATTTGCAGTCGAACCTGTCTTAAATTCTCCTGACTGAAACACAGGGTAGTTAGGAAAAGCTTGTCTAGTATCATTAATATTAGGAGCATCTATCAGCTGAATTGTGCCAGGAGTTCCGCCAATTTGCGCCCAATCAGTAATCTCACCTCTAAAAATTTGGGCAAACTGATCGATTGTTAAATTGCCATTGAACGGATTGTTGTTAGAGACGACGATCGCAATTTTTTCTCTACTAATAGGAACAGAGATAAATCCTTGTGCTTTTTCTGCTGTTGTTAAGACTCGACCTATTGCAGCGAGGTCAGCTTGACCTTCAGAAAGGCTTTTTAGCGCCGAAACAGAATCCTGGGTCTTAATATTAACTTTGGCTTGAGGATATTTAGCCGTAAAACTTTCCTTTAAACTAGTGCTAATACCATTAATACTATTAGAGGCAGCAATCTTGATTGTATCTTGGGGTAATTTGTCTGGCACAGCAAATGTATTCGGTGCCGAATCAGATTGAGCCAAGAGAAAAGCTTTGGCTGGTTCTGAAACACCTACCAAACTTAATAATATTGCTAATGTAGCTACAGAGTTATGTCTTTTATGTAACATTTTTATGTCTAAATTCTATCTAATTATTTGGTAATTAACTATAAAGGGCGAGTACCCTAGATCTGCATAGGAGTTATGTTCTTTTAAGTATTTCTAGTTAAATAAAAATACTCAGGCTATTTTAGCTAATTCATACTACCAAAAACCTTAAATTAATTCCAGAACTGTCAAATTTTGGCAGTAAATCTTTAAGAAAAACTTCTGAGCAACAATTATTATTTTCTGCAATTAATTTGACCCTGTAACCAGAATACATAACAGATTGGATTTTGCTTTTTGAGTTATATCGAATAACTCTGGTCGTCTTGAAAAGATAGGCTGCATGACGAACTATACTAAACTTAAGAATTAGTCAGCACAATTGCAATTAATCATTATGCCAGCCATTAAGAAAGGATCGTTAGTCAAAGTAGTTAAAGAAAAGCTAGAAGGTAGTGCAGAAGCTAAAGCAAGTGATACACGCTTCCCCTCATATTTATTTGACAGTAAAGGACAGATTTTAGAGCTGAGTGACGATTATGCTCTAGTCCAGTTTTATGTACCAACGCCTAATGTCTGGCTACGCTTGGATCAGCTAGAAGAAGCAAAATAGGGTATTGAGTAAAAATAACTAGATCTTCAATTTTTAGCCAAACAAGCTAATTTAATCCTGTTTTTGACGATCGGGCATGATAGTTGCGGTAAATATTGCCTTGTCAAAAATTGTATCTTCAATATCTGCATCTGTCAGATTAGTGTGGCTGAGATTAGCATTTTGCAAGTTAGCCCCTCGAAGATCTGCTCCTGACAGGTTTGCCCTGGTTAGATTTGCTCTGGTTAGATTTGCTCCTCTTAACTTTGCCTGCTGCAAGTCTGCGCCCTGAAGATCGGTGTAGCTTAAGTTTGACCAGCGTAGGTCACAGCCAATTAAACTAGCTTCAATCAAATTACTACCAAGAAAATAACCATGGCTTACATGAGTAGCGATCGCCTTGAGCCGATATAGGTTAGCCTGATAAAAACTGGCAGACTGTAATTCGGCTTCAAAAAAATTAGCTCCCGACAGATCCGCCCGATCGAAACTAGCCTTAACTAGATTAGTTTCGCTGAGATTAGCACGATTGAGCTGGGCTTGGGAAAAGTTGACTTGGGGTAATATTGCCTGTCTGATCGATGAACCAATGAGGTTTGCCTGACTAAAGTTTGCCCCTGGGCCTCGAACCAATCTTAGATCTGAGCCGATTAGATTAGCCTGATAAAAATCCGCATCAATTAAACAAGCCGACTGTAAGTTAACTCCAGTTAAATTCGCCTGCTTCAGGTCAGCATCAAGCAATTTTGCACCCGTTAAATTAGCCCCAGTCAGATTGGCTTGATTCAACTGTACGGCGGTTAAATCTGAACCCGCTAAACTGGCTTTAACCAAATAAGCCTTCGCTAGATTGACACCCCGAAGATCGGCATTAATCAAATCAATATTTGGCTGATGATGATTGTCTAACCAATTCATCCAACTTACTGCACCCTGTCTTAAATTAGTTAGATGCTCAATATTTGCCACGTCAAACTTACCTGCGATCGCTATCGTTTAAATTTCCTTAACTATTATCGCTGCTTTGTTACCAGTGACCAAGGTTAAAACTAAGATTAAAAATTTGGTTGACTTAAGTAGGTAGGCAAAATAATTGATCAAACCCCTACCCTTAGAGCTATTTGTCCTAAAGGATACCGCTCCGCATATTACTCGTTACTCGTTACTTGTTACTCCCTAACCTCATTTCCAATTTAATTACACCCACCTACTTAGCTACTCTTTTTTCTGCTGTAAAATCTCTCTGCCAGAAATACTTTCCAAGGCTGCTAAAGCTGCTGATGAGCCTGCAATAATGTCTCTTTCTTCTCCTCCTAGATATAAACGACCAAAACTACCAATGGACGTAACCTTAAGAATATTAATCAATGCTGCTTTCTCAGCTTCGTTAGCAGCTAGGGATGCATAGGCAGCAGGCTGCACTTCCAACACATATAAAGTTTGTCCTGCGAGTAACATCTGTCCACGACAGTCACGGTTAATTAGCTGGGCTTGGTAGGCATCTATATTGCGAATAATTTGGCTGGAGACAACGTTAGGTTTAAGACTATCCTGCTGTTTAACTCCCAAAGTTTCTAAAATTGCTCTCCCTGCCGCTTTTACTTCTCCCTGTCTGTTGGCATGAATTTCTAACAGTCCATATAGTCTTTCGACAAATTGAACTCCAGGGCGAACTACCGCCGACTTTAACGCTACATCTGTAATGCGATTAATCTCAATGCCAGGAGATATTTCAATCCACAAAGAAGCATCTCCTGGAAGGGGTAAAAATCCTGATGCCACCGTGCCAATATATGCTGCGTGCTGTAATTGCAGGCGATCTAAGTAGACATAACTGCGAAGTTCTACACCCAAAATCTCATTCCTCTTGTGACCATAAAATTATTACTTAAACCACCCTCCAGCTAACCAGTTTGTGTCCGCAGTTGTAAAGATAATTGAGCAGAAGTTGTAGAATTGGCTGGCACGACAAGCCATAATTGTTAAATTAAACACTTTTTTGTCCCCCGCCAATCAAAAAGACTTTTCGATTTGTGGATTAGAGTGTTTAGATAGTTATGTGTTTAAGTTTAAATCCTGAGATCAATAATCCAAATTTGCCAGATTTTAGATATGAATCCTTTTTTATTTGTAACTGATTTAGATAATACTTTAGTTGGTGATGACGCTGCGTTAGTAGAGCTTAACCAAAAACTAGCTGCCCATCGTCAACAGCATAACAGTAAAATTGTCTATGCTACTGGGCGATCGCTTTATCTCTATCGTTTATTAGCCGAAGCAAAATCATTACTCCCTCCAGACGCGCTAATTACTGCGGTGGGGACAGAAATGTATTTTGATCGGCAAGAGTCACAGTATGACCAAGAATGGGCAGATATTCTGGCTCAGGGATGGAATCGCCCAGAGATAGTAGCGATCGCCAGCCAGTTTATCGATTTACAGTTGCAGCCAAATTCTGAACAAAATCCGTTTAAAATTAGCTATTATCTGGCAGAAGCAGCAGCAGAATCTACCCTGACGAAACTACAAGCAGCCTTAGAGCAACAAGGTTTTGACATCAAGCTAATCTACAGTGCTGGTCAAGATTTAGATTTGTTACCCAAAAATGGTGACAAGGGTTTGGCAGTTCAGTTTCTCCGCCGTAGATGGCAAATTGCACCAGAACAAACGATAGTCTGTGGGGATTCTGGTAATGATATTTCCATGTTTGAAGGTCAAGAGAAAAGCTTGCTGGTAGCCAATGCCAAACCAGAGTTGTTGAAATGGTATGCAGCAAATAAAAATGATAATAATTATTTAGCTAAATCTGACTGTGCTGGAGGAATTATTGAAGGGTTGAAACACTTTGGTTTTATCTAAAATCTCTGTTCAGGAGTAATTACCGCTCTACCTACTACTTACTGTCTTCTACCTACTACCTACTACCTCCTACCTCCTACCTCTTACCTCCTATCTTTTAGCTTTTTCTCTTTTCTCAGCCTTGGATGATTGTGGCAAATCAGGTTTAGTTGGTTGAGTCGATTTAGGAATTAGAGTTCCGTACATGAGCTTGGTGGTGTAGGCGATCGCCATTAAAGACGTTATTAAGCCAATAATGGAAGCGGTAATCTGTTTTGGGTCATTGTTATCGCCTGACAGTAAATTAGTGCCGACAGAGGCTAAATAGACGTAGAGAGCAATGACAGGCAGCATTGCTAGCCAGGACACAAATAGATATTGCCAAAAGTTAATTTTAGTTAGGCTAAAGCCGTAGTTGAGTACATTAGAAGGGACGAGCGGTGATAGACGAGTTAAAAATACAATTTTCCAACCTTTTTTTGCTACTGCACGATCGAACTCCCTCCATTGAGGACGTTGAGCAACCCATTGGCTGATTTTCTTACGGGCTACTGTCCTCCCTAACTGATAGCAGACGGCAACGCTTAAGGTATCAGCTAAAGATACTAAAATTAAGCCAGGAATAAAGCCAAATAAGCTTCCCGCAGCCAAAAAAAGAAAAATTGCTGGTAAACCAACTAAGGTTGCTGCTAAATAAATACTAATAAAAGCGGGATACGCTAGGTATCCCAAAGAACTAAGCCAATGATGAGCTTGAGAAAGCCATTCTTGCCAAATAACCATAAGATTTTAAGATAATTGCTGCCTGACTATAAGTTAAAGCAGATCATGAAATTTAAAAATTGCTCGCAAGACATAATACAAGTTTTGGCAACAGTTGCAATAGTTGGTTGTGAACACTCGGAGTTTAACTTAAGAACAGGAATTTCTCAACGGTGTGACTTACCTACTTACTAATTAGGTAAGAGTACAATTTTTGGGAAACCTATAGATCTGTAAGCATGAAAATTCTCATTTTAAGCGCCAGAGATCTTCGCGGAGGCGCTGCCCGTGCTGCCTATCGTCTACATCAAGGCTTGTTGGCAAAGCAAGTAGACTCACAGATGTTAGTGCAGAATAAACTCAGCGACTGCCAGAGCGTCATTGCCCCTAAAAGCAAAATTCAACGGGGAATTGCTGCCACTAAGCCAGCCTTAGATCAGCTACCCCTCAATTTATATCGTCATCGCGATCGCGCAATCAATATCTATTCTTCTCAGTGGCTGCCCAATCAGATTGTCGCGCAAATTGAACAGATAAATCCTGATGTAATTAACCTGCACTGGGTTAATGGTGGTTTTGTCCCCATTGAAGCCTTAAGCAAACTTAAGCAACCGTTGGTTTGGACTCTACATGATATGTGGGCTTTTACTGGAGGATGTCACTATAGTGGCACATGCGATCGCTATATGCAGTCTTGTGGTGCTTGTCCTCAGTTGGGTAGCGATCGTCACTGGGATTTATCTCACTGGAATTGGCGACGTAAAACAAAAGCTTGGCAAAATTTAAACTTAACCGTGGTTACTCCTAGCAACTGGTTAGCTAGCTGTGCTAAATCTAGTTCTCTGTTCCAAAACTTCCCAGTGCAAGTTATTGGTAACGGCATCGATCCCCAGCTTTATCAGCCTCACGATCCCCTATTCGCGAGAAAAGTTTTTAACCTACCCACAGACAAAAAAATTATTCTGTTTGGTGCTTTAAACAGCACCCAAGATCGGCGGAAAGGATTTACTCTCTTGTTGTCTGCCTTAGAATACCTCAAATCTGCTCAACAGGCAGATCAAATCGAGCTAGTAATTTTTGGTGCATCTGAGCCATCTCAACCGATCGACTTTGGTTTTAAGACCCATTATATTGGACAATTAAGCGACGATGTGGCTTTATCTCTGCTGTATGCCTCAGCCGATGTTTTTGTCGCCCCTTCGATCCAAGACAATTTACCCAACACGGTTTTAGAAGCCTTGTTTTGTGCCACTCCTTGTGCTGCATTTAAGATTGGCGGGATGAGCGATCTCATTGAACATCAACAAAACGGATATCTTGCCCAGCCTGAACAGCCTCAAGATTTAGCCCAAGGAATTGACTGGATTTTAGCAGATGACACTAGGCATCAACACCTAAGAAAAAATAGTAGAGCTAAAGCGATCGCCAATTTTCAGCTGGAACAACAAACTCAAAAATACTTACAAGTTTTTACTGATTTACGTAGTAAGCTAGCACCATAATCCATATACAGACTAATTATATTAATGGCTAATGTTTAGTAGTATTTCTGTAGATATAGTCACAATTACTGCCAAAATTGACAACGCTCTGTTTGCTACCTTGAGTAACGTCAGTCAACAGAAGTATTACGCCATCAACCACATTGTGATTTACCATCATGCCAGTGATGTAGAGTTAAAGCGCTTACAAGCCTATAGTCATCGCCATAATTTTGCTTATTATCCCCAGGTAGGTTCAGGAATTGCTTCAGCTTTTAATGAGGGTATTCAGCACAGTCAAGGAACATTAATTTTGTTTCTTAACTCAGGAGATACTTTGATTACCGATGATGTAACTCAACGAGTAGTAGATTCTTACGCTCAAGATAAGTGGCTATGGGCAACGGGAGAAACTATCTCCCTCAGTCGCAATAAATATCTCAAAAGACACTGCAAGCAGCCGCAGGTTTGGCGCGAGACTTCATTCTGGTATGGTAATCCAGTTTGTCACCAGTCAACTTTCTATTCTCGACAACTGGTCGAAAAGATGGGACTGTATCGAGAAGATTTATCAATGGGCATGGATTATGAATACAATATCAGAGCTAATCTAATTGCTCATCCCACTTTGTTACATTTTCCTATAGCTTATTACGATACTACTGGTGTCTCATCCATCAAAGTTTTTCAGCAGTTTACTCATCACCGTCGTATACGCGATCATTATTTTAAGTTATCCTGGTTTAAGCGCTTAAAAGCGGATATTTATTGTCTGCTTAAATCTCTTTACCGATTAGCAATGATTCCAGCGAAGCTACTACTGTAAAAATTAAGCAGATTACCAATCAAGGTAAGGCTATTTTTTATCCTAGTAAATTACAGAATGCTACTTTGGTTAGAGAAAGAAAAGTCATGAGAAATAGTTAAATACAACTAGACAACAGATATAAATTTAGATATTTAACTGCTTTATGTGATTTATGGTGCTTTTGCGACAAATTTACTTACTAATGCTAAAAATATAAACTACCCCAGACCAGAATCAATATGAGTGTGAGCAAAAACCCATCTGTTTCGATCATCATTCCTACTTATAACGAAACTGACAATATAGAAGCAGTTGTCCAAAAATTTTTAGACTCGAAGTATCCTCACTTACTAGAAATAATAATTGTAGATGGAACTAGCACAGATGGAACACAAGGTAAGATTGAAAAATTATCTCGGATTCATCCTCAGATTAAGCTTTTAGATAATCCTCAGCGTATTCAGTCAGCAGCACTTAATATAGCTCTTAAAGCCTGCAAGGGTGATATCTATCTGCGGGCAGATGCTCATTGTAACTATGCTCCAGACTATATCGAGCAGTGTGTTGACGCTTTACAAAAATCTCAGGCAGTTAATGTTGGTGGTGCGCAACGCTTTGTGGCTGCCAATACTTTTCAAGCAGGAGTGGCTTTAGCTTCCCGCAGTCTCCTCGGCAGTGGCGGTGCTAGATATCGCAATCCTCACTACGATGGCTATGCCGAAACAGTTTTTCTGGGGTGTTTTTGGCGTTCAGTACTAGCGGATATTGGTGGTTATGAAGTTACGCGTAAAGAAGATTCTGAGCTAAACTTTCGTTTACTCAAGGCTTACGGTGAAAAAGCTATTTACATTAGCTCTCAAATAAAGGTTTGGTATTTTCCTCGGCGCAATTGGCTCGGACTATGGAGGCAATATATCAAATATGGTCGAGGTAGCTGTATTATGTCTGCTAGATATGCCGACACCTTACCTTTAAGAAACAAAATTCCCTTTTTTGGGATTATGGTGTTAACTACAGCTTTGATTGCTGATTTAATCATTTTCCACGGTGCTTTACACACTATTCCCGCAATTTTCTTGGGTATTTGCCTAATTGCTTTAGAAGCAGCTCGTGTAACTGCTAAGTATCATACTGGTTTCCGCGAAAAATTTTGGTCGAACCCGAAACAAGCAGCGCCTAATTTTATTAGTCGTTGGTTTTGGTGTACGATCGCGATCGCAACTATGCCAATCGCCCACTTTGTAGGGTTTGGCTATCAGCTTTATCTACGGAAAATTTTAGGCAATCAAGATAATTGCTTTTTTGAGTCAAAAAGTAGTATTCCTCGCAGTAATTCTCGTGCGAAACAGAAAATAAAGGCATAAAGTTTGCTTAAATGATCTAATGTTAGTGTCTTAGCGATTCAATTCAACAACTCGATTGGGTATGCTGGGGAAACCCCAGCACCCCTCTCGTTCAAAGCAAGGGTCGTTGGACTGCAAATCTTAATAGTTGGGAGAAAATTATGAAAGTTATTATCTTAGGAGGAGACGGTTTTTGTGGCTGGCCTACCTCACTGCACTTATCAAATCTCAACTTTGAGGTGATCATTGTTGATAATTTATCCAGAAGAAATATAGACAATGAATTAGAAGTTAGCTCTTTAACACCAATTGCACCTATTGGACAAAGATTGTCTACCTGGAAAAATATTACAGGCAAAGAAATTAAATTTTATAATCTAGACATTGCTGAGGAATACGATCGCCTGTTGAGTCTAATCTCTAGCGAAAAGCCTGATGCGATCGTTCACTTTGCCGAACAACGAGCAGCGCCCTATTCGATGAAGTCTTCTAAGCATAAGCGCTATACGGTTAACAATAACCTCAACGCTACCAATAACCTGCTTTGCGCCATTGTGGAATCTGGGCTAGATATTCATTTAGTCCACCTAGGTACGATGGGAGTTTACGGTTACGGTACAGCAGGAATGAAGATTCCCGAAGGCTATTTGGATGTAGAAGTTGTGACCGATAGTGGCGATCGCATTCAGCAAGAAATTCTTTATCCAGCAAATCCTGGTAGCGTCTATCACATGACCAAAACCCAGGATCAACTATTTTTTTATTACTACAATAAGAACGACGATATTCGCGTTACCGACCTCCACCAAGGAATTGTTTGGGGAACTAACACTCCTGAAACTTTGATGGATGAAAAGTTAGTCAACCGCTTTGACTACGATGGAGACTACGGCACAGTTTTAAATCGTTTTCTGATGCAGGCTGCTATTGGTTATCCTCTAACAGTTCATGGTACTGGAGGACAGACTAGAGCTTTTATTCATATTAAAGATACAGTTCGCTGTGTCCAGTTAGCAATTGAAAATCCCCCACAAAAAGGCGAGCGAGTCCGAATTCTCAACCAAATGACAGAGACTCATCGGGTAATCGATTTAGCTAAAATGGTCGCCCAAATGACGGGTGGAGAAATAGCCTATCTGGAAAATCCACGAAATGAGGCAGTCGAAAACGAACTATTTGTGAAAAACCAGCGTTTTATCGATCTAGGATTAGAACCCACTACCCTGAGTCAAGGATTACTGAAAGAAGTAACAGAGGTAGCTGGAAAATATACTCATCGTTGCGACAAGAGCAAAATTCCCTGCACTTCTTTATGGATTCAAAAACAAAAAGCAAAATCCTCAAGTAATGGTCTAGAAGCTGCTGAAACTACTAAAGTTTAGTCAACACTTGAGAGGATATCTGAAAAGTCTAATTGCTACGTTTCCAGTGGGTAGATCCCCCCTAGCCCCCCTTAACAAGGGGGGAATCGGAATCAAAGTCCCCCTTAACAAGGGGGATTTAGGGGGATCTGCTAGGGTCTAAGCATAACAGAATTGAGTTCTCAGACATCCTCTGAGGGTAATTCTGAGGGTGAGCAACATTGCTCACCCTTTTTTTTGGTTGATTTTGGAGTAGATACGCTTTTTCTAGAGCAGGATTATCAGATGACGATCATCGATTTATTGATGAGTTTTCTATGAGTTTTTTCATGAGTTTCTCATGAGATTTATTAGTATTAAGTCAAACTAATATCTAATGAGCAAACCCAATTTGATTTTGTTCAAAACTTAGACGACATCAATCGCGATCGCCCTCAGAAATTGGTAGATCGTTTATAAAGTAACCAACAAAAGCCATGTCTGATGTGATACTTCATGCCTTTAATTGGCAGTACCGAGAAATTATTGATCGCATTGAAGAAATACGCGAAGCTGGCTATGGTGCGATTCTCATCCCACCACCTCTGTATTCCGATCCTAATAATGAACAGTGGTGGCAACGTTATCAACCTAAGGATTACCGAGTTCTTTTATCCTATTTAGGAGGTAAATCAGAACTGCAAGAATTGATTGAGAGATGTCATCAGACTGAGCCAATAATTCGAGTTTATGCCGATATTATCATCAACCACATGGCGAATGAAAATCGAGAGGATCGCTTGAATTTCCCAGGAGCAGCTGAACTAGAAAGATATCGACAAAATGCCGCTTTGTTTGAGGAAAATCGTCTCTATGGAGATTTAAGTGAGGGATTATTTTCACCAGATGATTTTAATCAGTCAGGGGATATTAGTGATTGGTTAGATCGCAATCAAGTACAATTCTACGATTTATCAGGATTGCCCGATCTTAGAGATTCTCCTAGGGTACTGTCCCAGCAACGAGAAATGTTTGCTGCTTTGGTTCAAATGGGCTTTGATGGATTTCGCATTGATGCAATTAAACACATGAGTGAGGGGATGATTGATAATTTCGCCGATCGCGATTTTATGGCTGATAAATATTTATTTGGCGAGATCTTTACTGGTAGCGATCGCGAGGAAGAGATCTTTTTAGACCCTTTTCTGGTAGAAACTTGGATCCCCGCCTATGATTTTCCTTTATTTCAAACAATGCGCGCAGCATTTAGCTTTGGTGGTTCTCTGAGGAGTCTTGCCCGTCCTGAAATCGAAGGTAATGCCTTGCCGTGGAATCGAGCGCTGACTTTCGCGGTTAACCATGACATTCCTTATAATGATTCTTTTCGCTACTTGCTGCTAGATCGACAGGACGAGAATTTAGCTTACGTCTACATTTTAGGCAGAGACGGGGGTGTTCCTTTATTATTATGCGATCGCAATGAATCAGCAGTTAATCACCCTGAAGATCGCGATCGCTGGGCTAATGTCATCCAACGAGAAGATCTTAAAAGCGCGATTCAATTTCATAATGCCGTTCAGGGGCAACCCATGGCAATCTTGTATGAAAGCGATGTTGTACTGGTTTTTCGTCGCGGGAATTTAGGTATCGTAGCCATCAATAAAAGTGGAACAGAAACTTGGGTTGAATTTAGTACTTTCGGCTTAACCAATCCAGGTGTATATCAAGACCTAATTCATCAACACGAGATGGAGCTTTCCCAAAATCTTTTCACTCTCTACATTCCACCCAGGACGGCTCAAATGTGGTTGTTAGTGGTTAGTAGTTAGTCAAGTTATTAATCAATCGGTAAGACATAAAAAATTATTGTAACCAAAATGTTCAAATCTCAAAAACGGTATGATCATTTTTAGTGATTGAATTTATTATGTCTATCATGGAAATATTACTCCATCATTAATACCATGATTAGTTCGACGGTCAAATTCGTCATCAAGATAATTATACTTATTAATAATTTCGGCTCCTAAACGATTGGCATCAGACTCAAGTTGTTTACAAGTAGGACGTGATGCCATATTTTTAATTTTTTGTTCGATTTCGTTAGCAGCCCCAACACCCATCTTTTTGTGTCCAACTTCATGAGCTGTCAAGGCTTGCATATAGTTATCCCATTTTTGCTGTAACGCTTGAGGTAATGGGGTTGCAACCGCTAGTTTAGGCAAGATGTATTGAATATCTACTTTGGTTGTGACATTGGTAATTGAGCATCGACCATGAGACTCATTCCACCAAAAATCCCACTCCACATACCAGCTTGTCTGTGCATCATATTTAACTTTATTTTCCTGAACAGGAGTTTTTCGGTTCAAATCGTTTCTAATTTCTTTTGCTGTTCTACCACTAACTGAATAGTAATCTGTTTTTACCTCAACAATTGGTGATGCTACTACATCGATAGGCATGACAGCCACTGCAAACGACATAGAGGCAAACATTGTAATTCGCTTCATAATTATTTAACACTTTCTTATACTTAGTTTTGATTTTAAATAATCCTCATAAATTAGTGTTTTCAAGCAAAAAAAACGATCGCCTTCAAGCCAAAAGCGATCGCTTAATCCTTAATATCTAACTACTAAATAGCAACTTGGGAAGCTACTTTTGCCGACTCTTGTTGAGCAGCATAAAGACGGTTTAACGCCTTAATATAAGCCTTAGCAGAAGCGACGATAATATCAGTATTAGCTGCACGACCAGAATAGACCCGATCCTGATAGCGTAGTCGAATTGTCACCTCACCGATCGCATCGATCCCAGCAGTAACAGACTGTACCGAAAATTCAATCAGCTCATTGGGAATATTTGTCACGCGATTGATCGCCTTGTAAATCGCATCAACAGGCCCTGTACCAATGGCTGCATCGGTAAGTTCCTCACCATCAGGAGTGCGAATAGTTACAGTAGCAGTAGGTTGAGAGCGATCGCCACAGGATATTTGCACTAACTCTAAACGAAATAATTCAGGAGGTTGTCTAATCTCGTCATTGACAATCGCTTCAATGTCCCAGTCACTAATTTCTTTTTTCTTGTCGGCAACATCTTTAAAACGGATAAAGGCTTTATTGAGGTCGGTTTCAGAAAGTTCAAAGCCTAATTCAGCCAAACGAGTACGGAAAGCATTACGCCCAGAATGTTTACCTAAGATAATCTGTTGGTTATCATTCAAGCCAATAGACTTGGCATCCATAATTTCGTAGGTCAACCGATTTTTCAATACTCCATCTTGGTGAATTCCCGACTCGTGGGCGAAGGCGTTTGCACCGACAATTGCTTTATTGGGCTGTACTATTACCCCAGTGCGGTTAGATACTAGACGAGAAGTTTTATAAATCTGCTTGGTATCTATATTAGTTAGAGGATCGGTAGATTCTGCTGGTCTACCTAAAAAGGGATTAAAGTACTGACGGCGCACATGAAGCGCCATTACCAACTCTTCTAAAGCAGCATTTCCTGCTCGTTCACCAATACCGTTAATGGTACATTCTAACTGTCTAGCGCCATTTTTAATTGCTTCAAGGAAGTTAGCTACAGCCAAACCCAGATCATTATGACCATGAACGGAAACAACTGCTCGATCAATATTTGGTACATTTTCACAGATACCTTTAATCAAGTCCCCAAATTCTGTCGGAGTCGTATAGCCAACAGTATCGGGAATATTAACCGTAGTTGCCCCAGCAGCGATCGCCGCTTCTAATACTTGATACAGATACTCTGAGTCAGTCCGCACCGCATCCATGGGGGAAAATTCCACATCATCCATAAAGGACTTGGCATAAGCCACCATCTCTTGAGCAATGTCTAAAACTTCACTACGAGATTTCTTCAATTGATATTCCAAATGAATATCAGAAGTCGAAATAAAAGTATGAATTCTACCCTTAGCAGCAGGTTGAAGTGCTTCGGCAGCAGCCTCAATGTCCGCTTTAATAGCTCTAGCTAAACTACAGATCACAGGGCCGTTTTCAGTTCCCACCTGCTGCGCAATTTTCTGTACAGCTTCAAAATCTCCAGGACTAGCAAAAGCAAACCCAGCTTCAATTACATCAACTCCCAGTCGGGATAGAGAATGGGCAATTTCCAGTTTTTCTTCAACGTTGAGGGTTGCCCCAGGAGACTGTTCTCCATCTCTTAAGGTGGTGTCGAAAATAATAATGCGGTTGTTTGAATTGTCCATAGTCCAAATACTTTGGGGGAATTTGCAATATTAAAAATTATAGGCGATTTGTCCCAGAGGATGAATGCCGAATAAGTAAAATTATAGGTATTTATTCTTTCCCATACTGATCGAGGCGATCGCCTCAAAATTATTAGTGTAAGAAAAGTAACTTGCAAAGAGCAAAAATTCTACGAAGAATATCAATTAGGTTAATGATAAGCCGATCGCACTACTCATAAAATTCCTCAACGTGCTTTTTGCAAAAATTCTTCTGGATTGATGTTTGCTTGTTTTAAAATAGCCCGCAATGTTCCTTCAGGCAAATCACCTGTATGTTTGGGAATTGTTGTATAGCAATTTGTTTCAGCATTAAACCAAATTTCATGGCTACCAGCAGCCTGACGGTGAAATTCAAATCCAAATTCTTGCAAAACTTTAATGATTTTGCGATATTTAAACCCTGATAGTCTTCCCATAACTAATTACTGACCAATCACTAAGGGATAGTCAAAAGAATCTGCAATAGGATTAAGAGTTATGTTTGTCTGGGATTCGATTAGCTTGTGAGCAACGTCGCGAGCAATTTCTAGAGTTTCGGCAATGGTTCTACCCTGAACAACAAGTCCTTGAAGGTCATCTGTCGTTGCTAAATAATAACCTTCTGGAAGTTTCTCTATGTGCAAATTAATAATTTTTTCCATTCCTTAGTTTGCTTTATTTAATCAACTTTTATTTATATATTTTATGCGTGAAAAGCAGAATTAAAAAATTCAGCATAAAGCGATCGCTTTTTCAAACAGAGCAGACGTAAGGCGATCGCTGTACTGCTCAAGCTCCGTTGTGAACCCAGCTAAGTTTCAGAAAGCCTTATACTAAAACGTAGTAAAATTGATGTATTTTATAATTCTTATTTTAAATTTCGATAATATGAAACTTTTAGTATCGTTCATCGCCTCGACATTTTTATTTTCTGCTACTTTGGGTTTATACCCAATTATCTCTACTGAAAAAACGACTGTTCAAGCCCAAGAAGCAAACCTTAACTCTGCCGAAGCTTACTATAATCGCGGATTTTCTTACGCTGAGCAAGGTAAATATGAATTAGCTATTGCTGACTTTAACCAAGCAATTAAAATCGATCCTAATAATGCGCTACCTTATATAGGTCGAGCAGACTTGTACGTTGTGCAAGGTAAAAATAAGTTAGCCAGAACCGATTTAGAAAAAGCAAAACAGTTACTTCGAGTTCAAGGTGATGCAAGTGCAGTCTTGACAGAAAAGGTTGATCACTTGTTGAGAGAACTTCCTTAGAAATTAATCAACTTTTAGATAATTTCTTTTTAAATAAATCAAGCGAGCTAAATCGTCATCGCCAAAATTATGCTTAAAGCGATCGTTTATCCTTTAGGGCTTTTTTCAAAGTATCAGATGTAAAGCGATCGCTCTAGGGAAAAGTTTCGCGATCGCTAAAGAGAAGCCTAATCTCGCTTATCGACTCGATAAAGTTTTTTGAGTTTTGTTTCTCGCCTCAACAACCAGCCAAATTTCCTGCCACCGATCGATGATTATTTGTCTCATTTTGTTGGATTGCCATTGAGGAATACTACGGGTTTGAGAGTCTTTAAGTTGAGTCATGATCTTATTTTTCAATCTAAATCTAAAAAAAGCGGATATTTAGGAGTAACATTTGGTTTGTGCTAATTTTCTCGTGGGAGTCTTGCCACCATTGGGTTTCATACAATGCTAAGAAAAAGTATGATTCCAAGCTTGAGCAGCATCATTAAATAATCCAGCTTGACTAGTGTCGCCAGCGATCGCTTTAATGACCTTATCAAGGGACTTGCTATCTAAGTCTGTTCCCTTGACGGCATCATTGTATTCACTAACAATTGGTGATCGTAACGTAGTTTCGAGTAATAAAAAATACTCATCCCCTGGAGGGGGAATAGGTCTACTTGAGCGTCAACGAATTGAGACTAACCCTGTTTTAAACAAGTAAAGACTTTACTAAGTAGGTAGGCAAAATAATTGATCAAACCCCTACCCTTAGAGCTATGTGTTACTCGTTACTCGTTACTCGTTACTTGTTACTCCCTAACCTCATTTCCAATTTAATTACACCCACCTACTTATTTCCCCGCAGTAGCCACTTGTTGCTTTTTCTCTGTTCTACGTCTTGGTATTTCATAAGAGTAGAAATCATAAGCTAGTTTAGTCTGCGGAAAAATTGCTCTCGCCTCTTGCTTGAGGTCATTCAACTGGATCGGGTTTCCTGGAGCATAACGAGGACTAAAGTGAGTCATGATTAACTGTTTAACCCCAGCTAATAAAGCTACCTGGGCTGCCATCGTGGTTGTGGAGTGCATTTTTTCAAACGCCATCTGTGCATCCTGATGGGCAAAAGTTGCTTCATGAATTAAAACATCTGCATCCTGAGCTAATTCTACTGCCGCCTCACAAAATACCGTATCGGTACAATAGACAAACTTACGTCCCACCTCTGGTTGACCACATAAATCTTGGCCGTTAATTTTTCGACCATCTTCTAAGGTAACTACTTGTCCTTGTTTTAACTTGCCGTAAACTGGGCCTGGAGGGATGCCTAATGACTTAGCTTTTTCCAGGTTAAACATTCCAGGACGGTCTTTTTCAACTACGCGATAACCGTGAGCAGGAATGCGATGCTTTAATAACTGACAGCTAACGCTAAATTCATCATCTTCATAGAGTAAGCCCGTTTTAACCGTATGAATTTTCAGGCGAGAACCAAAATTCATATAAGAATACTTAGCAGCAGCATGAAGATATTCTTTTAATCCTTCGGGGCCATAAATGTCGATTGGTTGACCAGTTCCAGCTAAGCCACAGCTAGCAATTAAACCCATCAAGCCAAAGGTATGATCGCCATGCATATGTGTGACAAAGATGCGTCGAATCTGAGAACTTTTTAGGTCGCTACGCTGAAGCTGATGTTGTGTTCCTTCTCCACAGTCAAACAGCCACACCTCAGCACGTTGAGGCAGACGCAGGGCTACACTTGAAACATTTCGCGATCGCGTTGGTACTCCAGAACTAGTACCTAAAAAAGTTATTTCCACGCTAGTTTGAACAATGAACAGTAATCAATCAACAGTGAATAATTATCTTAGCAATTAAGTACGACCCTTGAAAATATTTAAGTTTCGCTTTTTCCTTTTTTTCTTTCCCTGTCTTCACCAGGAAGTTAATTGATTAAATGTAGAAATAATACAATTGCTCAATATTTATTCATGATATCCATAATATATATATTTCAATCGTTAATAGATTCCCATAAAGGATCGATTTATCTATTTTTCCTACCGATTAATTGTGAACAATGCCAAGATAAAAGAATATTTAATTATGTTCAAAATTCTTCTAACATTAGTTAGGTAGTTAAGTAAAATATTACGTTTTAAACATATAGCTATTTATTTGGCAATTAAATTTAAGGCTTACTTAATTTTCTAGAAGAAATAAGTTGCAATTTTTGGTGTGAATGAGGATTGGGGATAATGTTAAGAAGTCGAAGTATGCTCTGCCAAATGGCATCTATTATTGGTGCTTTATTGCTATTGGCATCAAATGGTGAAGCTATTGCCGAATCAAGGAATAAAGGTGATATTTCTCAGAAGCAAGATAAGATTAACTTGCCGAACAGCAGTCGTCAAGAATATTTTGTTAATAATTTAGAGCAGGAAAACTTGTCAACCAAGACAAATCCAAATTTAATTAGTCAAAACAACATTATCCAGCAATTTCAGGATATTCAACCAACAGATTGGTCATATCAAGCTCTACAAAATTTAATTGAACGTTATGGCTGTATTAGTGGATTTAACGATCGCACTTTTCGCGGGGAACAAGCTATTTCCCGTGCTGAATTTTCCGCTGGTCTTAACTCTTGTTTAAATAAGATTGAAAAAATAATTGCTCAGACCAAAAATGTACCCCAAATAGATATAGATACAGTTTTGCGCTTGATGCAGGAGTATCAGTCAGAATTAGCGATCCTTCAGGGTAGAACAGACGGTTCTCAGGCACGACTACTAGATTTAGAAGCGACACAATTCACTACCACTAGCAAACTACAGGGAGAAGCAATCTTGGGCTTAGGTAGTATTTTAGCTGGAGATAGCGATCGCACCAGTACAATTTTAGGTAGTCGTTTGAGGTTAGATTTTAAGACTAGTTTTCAGGGGGATGATCTATTATTTACCAGGTTATCGCAGAGTGATTTTTCGGGTTTTGCGTCGGAAATTGATACTTTTCAAGGCGGTTTGGCTTTTGCCGAACCTGATAGTTCAGATGATTCTAATATACGTCTGGATACTTTACATTATTCCTTTAATCTTGGCGATCGCTTAGGTTTAATTGTCGGTGCAGCAGGGGTAGATGCTGATGATATTGCCCCGTCAATCAACTTCTTAGATGGCGATGGCGGTTCAGGTGCAGTTTCTCGTTTTGGCACCAGAAATCCCCTTTACTATCCATCATCAGATGCTGGATTAGGGGTTAATTATCGTCCGACTGAACAAGTTAAGATTGATGCGGGTTATCTTGCCTCCTCTGCTAATGAGTCAACCTCTGGCAACGGTTTATTTAATGGCCCCTACAGCGCTTTAGGACAAATTACCCTAGAACCCTCTAAAAGCCTGAGTCTAGCTGCTACCTATATTCATAGCTACAACCAAAGCGATACGGAAACAGGGACTAGTCAATCTAATTTGCGCTCGCAAACAGCAGTATTGTTTGGTGCAGAAGTTCCTACAGTTAGCAATTCCTATGGCTTAGAATTGTCTTGGGCAATTAGCGATCGCATCATTATCGGTGGCTGGGGTGGCTTGAGTAAAGTCAGAAACCTTGATACCTTAAACGAACAGATTGACCGTGGCACGCAAAACATTTGGAATTGGGCAGCAACTCTGGCAATACCAGACTTAGGGAAAGAAGGTAGCCTTGCAGGTATTGTAGTCGGCAGCGAACCTCAAGTGACCAATTCCACTATCGAAAATCTGCCAGAAGATAGTAGTTCTTTGCATTTAGAAGCTTTTTATCAATATCAGGTAAGTAATAATATTGCCATTACCCCTGGAGTAATTTGGATTACCAAGCCAGATAGTAATACGCTAAATACTGATGACTTAGTAATTGGCACTGTTAGGACTACTTTTAGCTTTTAACTCGTTGCAGCTTAATCATTTTGCTTTGACTTTTGACTTTTATAGCCATACGTCAAAACCTTATGACATTTTTGAAATACTAGTTCCGTCTTATTTCCTATTTCTTACTTCCTACTTCCTACTTCCTATTTCCTATTTCCTATTTCCTACTTACGAGCCGCTCACCCTAATTGTCCTAATCTAACTTTATACGGCTATAACTCTTGACTCTTAACTGATATAACAATTAAGCTAGCGGGAATTAATTGGAACAGTTGATCTAATATGCCTCTCTATTTTTCTCTGGCAGAACTCGATACAATTCTCAAGCACAATCTTTTAAAAACTACTGGTGCGGATTTAAACGTATCTGTATTGGGCATCACCACGGACACCCGCATTATTAAACCTCAAGAACTATTTGTCGCTTTGGTAGGGGAAAACTTCGATGGACACAATTTTGTTGAGCAAGCAGTAGACCAAGGTGCGATCGCCCTAATTGTCAATCGTCAAATTGAATCTCTAGCTGTTCCCCAATTTATCGTTAGAGACACCCTCAAGGCGTATCAGCAAATTGCTCAGTGGTGGCGCGATCTCTTTAACATTCCTGTCATTGGTGTTACGGGTTCAGTGGGTAAAACTAGTACTAAAGAATTAATCTCCGCTGTGTTAGGCACTAAGGGAAAAGTACTCAAAACTGAAGCTAATTTTAATAATGAAATTGGTGTGCCGAAAACTCTTTTGCAAATTACCTCAGAACATAGTTATGCCGTAATCGAAATGGCAATGCGCGGCTTAGGGGAAATCGCCCTGTTAACTGATATTGCCCGCCCGACAATTGGCGTAATTACCAATGTGGGAACAGCTCATATTGGTCGTTTAGGTTCGAGAGAGGCGATCGCCCAAGCTAAATGCGAACTTTTAGCACAGATGCCTGAAACGAGCATCGCTATTTTAAATTACGACAATCCTCTGTTAATTGAAACCGCCCAAAAAGTGTGGCAAGGAAAAACCATTACTTATGGTTTAACAGGGGGCGATGTTCACGGAACAATTAACGGTAATAACATTACAGTTGCCGAACAAGATTTACCTTTACCCCTACCAGGAGAACATAACGCCAGTAATTATCTAGCAGCAATAGCGATCGCTCAAGTCCTCAAGATCGACTTTGCACCTTTAATTGCAGGATTACAAGTTCAATTACCTCAAGGGCGATCGCGTCGTTACGAGCTACCTAATGATGTAGTAGTACTAGATGAAACTTATAATGCTGGTTTGGAATCGATGCTGGCTGCGGTACAGATGCTCAAAGCAACTCCTGGTACCAGACATATTGCGGTATTGGGTACGATGAAAGAATTGGGCGAACATTCCCCCCAACTACATCGTCAAGTGGGTCAAAAAGCCCAAGCATTAAACTTAGATCTATTGATGGTGTTAGCAGACGAGGCAGCAACTCAAG
The DNA here is from genome assembly GCA_019359095.1 of Pleurocapsa minor HA4230-MV1. Classification (NCBI taxonomy): domain Bacteria; kingdom Bacillati; phylum Cyanobacteriota; class Cyanophyceae; order Pleurocapsales; family Pleurocapsaceae; genus Pleurocapsa; species Pleurocapsa minor. The sequence goes on from JAHHHZ010000024.1 coordinate 197,027, forward strand.
AAATAATTAAAGGTGCCGCAGGAATTAAAACTGAATGTTTTAGCGATCGCGCAACTCTTACTAGTAAGTTAAAACAAGTTATCCGCCCTGGCGATCGCATTTTGTGTAAAGCCTCTAATTCGGTGGGCTTAAACAAGGTTGTTGAGGAGTTAATTAAAATCTAATTCTGTAGGGGCGATTCGGGAATCGCCCCTACTAGATCTTTAGCCAAAATTAGGCTGATGGCGAATGAGATTTAGAAATTCCTCACGACTTTTCTGCTCATCCTGAAACACACCAATCATCGCGCTAGTAACCGTCCAAGAGCCAGGTTTTTGTACTCCCCGCATCGACATACACATATGAGAAGCTTCCATCACTATGGCAACTCCTTGTGGCTCTAAAATTGCTTGAACTGCTTCGGCGATTTGACGAGTAAGGCGTTCTTGTACCTGAAGACGGCGGGCATACATTTCGACGATGCGAGCCAGCTTACTCAACCCTACCACTTTTTGATTGGGAATATATGCTACGTGCGCTCTACCCATAAACGGTAACATATGGTGTTCGCAGAGACTAAAGAAGTTGATGTCTCTCACTAACACCATTTCATTGTGTCCTTCGTCAAAAATCGCGCCATTAACTAAATCATCTAAGGATTGGTTGTAGCCACTAGTCAAAAACTCCATGGCTTCAGCAACTCTTTTGGGAGTTTTAAGTAATCCTTCTCGCTCTGGATCTTCCCCCACTGACTCTAGCATAGTGTAAACTGCCGACATCATTTGTTCTTTAGCAGCTTCTGAAGTCGCCTTGATTTGTGCAGCTTGTCCGTTGTGGGTGTTGCGATCTGGTCTACTGGCAATTTGATCTAACAAACTAGATTTTAGCGGGTTAGAATTATTGCCCAATGATTCAGAACGATTAGAACCGTTAGAAGAAACTGTTGTCATAATGTATTAATGTGAGTAAAACTCGATCCTTTTGCTGTTAAATATGCGATCGCCTTGGTTTATAAAGCCCCTCCACTGGGCATAACGATCATTTCCTCAACTACCGCTTGACTGGGTAGTAAAGCTGTATGGAGTATCGACTGGGCAACAATTTCTGGGGTAAGCATTGCCGAGCGATTAAAATCTGCTTTAACCGTATCTGTATCCCAAATAGGAGTATTTACCGACCCAGGAGAAATAATTACGGTACGAATCCCATTACTCCTCTCCTCTAGCGATAGCGCTTTACTGAAAGCCACCAACCCTGCTTTACTGACACTATAAGCGCCCCACTCAGGAAAAGCATTCGAGGCTGCAATTGAGGCAACATTAATGATAGTTCCTGAATTGCGATCGCGCATCTGGGGTAGAACTCCCTGGACACACTGAAAAACGCTAGTGAGGTTAAGCTCAAGTATTTTTTGCCAATCTACTAAAGTTGTATTTTTTAGTAAATTGGTATACCCCATTCCCGCATTATTGACTAAAATATCAATAGGGCCGAAAGAAGCGCAGATGGCAGAAATAGCCTGATCAACTCGATCTACTACAGCTAAATCTAGCGGATAAGCTTTTGCTTTAGTTTGGGTTTTTTGCTCGATTTCTAAGACTAAAGCTTGTAGTTTAGCTTCAGAGCGGCTGACTAAAGCAAGCTCAATCCCAGATTCGGCAAAGGCTAAAGCCGTTGCTTTGCCAATGCCACTACTCGCCCCTGTGATGATTGCTCTCAGTTGATTTGAGGGTGGATTCATTATGTTCTTAAGATGATTTGTCCAACTCAATAAATATAAAAATTCAACATAGCAGATGCAATCTGGCAAACAATTGAAAATATTTTTATTTTTCCAATGCTGTTTAGATAAATTGCTGTATTGAGCGTCAAGATTTTGTCCTGGCTAAATGTCAATTGCGACTCAGGATGCTAAATGTAAGGCGGAAACGGTCGGGTTTCCCGACCATGTTCCATATGCGAAGCGGTATGCCACGGCACTAGCTTCGCGTCGTCCTTTAGGACGCCGTAAAATATGGCAGGTGTTACTATAACCTGATTTACTGTCATTAATCACCTCTGGTTTAAAACTCTATTGCCAGTAGAGTTAAAGTCAACTACATAGATAGATTTGTGCAGTAACGCTAGATGAGAATTTATGTAACAAAATGTTGCTTTTGCATTATAGCATTCTCAAATATACATCTGTTTAAGGAGTAAATATCGCTAATTTAACCATCGACTAATAGCTCAAGATTATTTAGTTTAATTAGCAACTGTCTCAAAACGACCCATCTGGCGAAATTTCTCATAGCGCAGTTCTTGTCTTTGCTGAGGAGATAGCTGTCTTAACTGTTCCAAATTACGCCCAATAGCTGCTTTTAATTTTGCAGCTGCTTCTACAGGATTAGCATGAGCGCCACTACTAGGTTCAGCAACAATTTCATCAATCAAACCTAATTCTTTTAAATCCCAGGAAGTAATTTTTAAGGCTGCTGCTGCTCGGTCAGATTTTTGAGCATCTTTCCAGAGAATTGCCGCACAGGCTTCTGGACTGGCTACTGTATAGACCGAGTGTTCTAGCATCAACAGACGATCTGCTACGCCAATCCCTAATGCGCCTCCCGAACCCCCTTCACCAATGACGGTGCAGATAATCGGTACTTCAAACCCAAACATAGCGCGCAGATTATAGGCGATCGCTTCTCCCTGACCGAGCTTTTCTGCTTCCACTCCCGACCAAGCTCCAGGAGTATCGATAAAAGTCAGAATCGGCATACCAAAACGATTGGCGTGCTGCATTAATCTAAAAGCTTTACGATAGCCACCAGGAAAAGCCATACCGAAATTACGGGCAACATTATCTTTGGTATCTCGACCTTTTTGGTGTCCTACCACCACCACAGGACAACCATCAATCCGTGCCACACCGCCAACTAAGGCTGGATCGTCATAGCCACCGCGATCGCCATGTAGTTCAAGCCATTCATCACTAATTGCCTGAATGTAATCTAGGGTGCTGGGACGACGAGGGTGACGAGCTAGCTGTAGTCTTTGACCTGGAGTAAGAGTACTAAATATTTCTTGACGTAATTCTCCTGCTCGAACCTCTAGCTGTGATATTTCGGTGGAAACATCCACCTGATTTTCTTCAGCTAAAGTTTTAATTTGTTCGATTCTGGATTCTAATTCGCTTAGAGGCTTTTCAAAATCTAATAAGAAGGTTTTACGTTTAGTCTTAGCCATGGCTTACAGATAGTTATTTTGGTTTAGTCAGCATCCCCGCTATCATTATCTGCTATTAGGCATCTTTTTAACCAATTTATGTGATTCAAGATACGAAAAAAAAGAGCCGATCGCACCCTGATTTATGGTGCCGCAATTAAGATTTAAGGCTTACTTTACTGTTGAGCATGATTCAACAGTGAGCAATGAGCAATGAGCAATGAGCAATGATTACTGTTCATTGATAAAAAAGGTGAATTGCTGGATCAACTCTGGGTTACGCCAGCCTTTTTTGGTTTCTTCCTGCATAATCTCTAAGGCTTCTGCTGGACTATAGGCTCGTTTATGAGGGCGATCGCTAGTCAAAGCATCATAAATATCAATTACCTGGAATACCTGAGCTAAATAGGGTATTGTTGTTCCAGATAGACCGTCAGGATAACCTGTTCCATCCCACCGTTCATGATGGTGGCGCACAATCGGCAGAACGCCACTACGATTCCGTAATGGCTGACAGATTTCTTCCCCAATTAGAACGTGTTGTCTAATCAGTTCTCTTTCTTCAACAGTTAGCTCTCCTACTTTGAGCATCACCGCATCAGGAATAACAATAGTGCCAATGTCATGTAAATGAGCAGCAAAAGCTAAATCATCAATCTCATGTCCACTTAAACCAAGATACTCACCAAAAGATTTTACCAACGAGGCAACGCGAACCATACCACCCTTGGTAACAGAACGCTTATCGATCGCTCTGGCAATAGTAAAGAGTACCTGCTCTGTTTGGTTTAATCCATCATTAATTCGTTTTTGGTTAATTAAAGACTTGACCCTAGTAGATAGTTCAATTCGATTGAGGGGTTTAAGCAGAACATCATTACCACCAGCTTCCATTGCTTTGATTCGCTCATCGCGATTGTTGATCAAAGTGGTAAATACTACGGGTATATTATTGGTGCGGTAATTTTCTTTGAGCTGGCGACATAAAGTAAAGCTATCTATATCTCGCAGCTGCGTATTAAGCAAAATCAAATCTGGCTGTTGTTCGATAATCTTACTCAAAACTGAAGTGGGATTGTCCGCTTCAATTACCTCATAGCCATCTAGCAGTAGAAGATCTATTGTTGTCATTCGACTTAGAGGATTTTCATCGACAATGATAATTTTGGCAGTCGGCAAATCAGGGTAGGTGCTTACGAAAGTATTGGTTCTGGTAGCCACAGGATAATCGCCAACTTTTTTCATTATTTTCTTAATTTAGGGAAAATTTTTTATTTGATTTGGCTAAAACTGATCTTATTGATTCAGAGAATTTTAGAGTTCTGATCCATTTGATTGAGAAGTTTCATACATTAACTCACTTTAGCCTAGCTCGGATTTTTGGATCAAACGACAAAATTAAAACAAAATTTGTTTTAGCGATATCGATAAATATTATGAAGATAATTTCGATATTTGGGATCAGGTATTATACGGAGTCTAATTCTTAATTTAGCTTAATAAAAACACTTTAAAGTTAATACTTCCTTGATTTTACGGTATATTAAGGGCTATTTTTTTTACTTCATCCACCGTTTACGCCACTGAGATGTTGATTCTTGAGGGCTTTGTTGCTGTTCTTGCTGTCGACGAACAATGATTTGTTCTGCTCGATCTTGAAAAGAGCGATCGCGATAGGGAATTGCAGCACGAGTTTGCAGGTGTTCTTGCTCCATTATTGAGAGCTTCGGTAAATTTTTATACTCAAACGCAGCAATTGTCCCAGGCGATTTACGTCCAGCACCTGTAATCGAACCAATATTTAATCCAGCACTCAACAATGCGGTGCGAACTGCTGCGGAGGAAGAATAGGTTGCGAGTCTTCCGTGAGGGGTGAGACATTTGCTTAACAAGCTAATAAACTCTACCGTCCAAAGTTGAGGGCATTTTGGCGGAGAAAAAGGATCTAGAAAAATAGCATCAGCCTGCCAATTTTCGGTGACTAACGATTGAATTGCTTGTCTAGCATCATTTAAGAGCAATTTGGCAAATAAAAAATCCTGACAGACTTTAAATTCACTAGCTAACTCAGCCAACAGACTGGGAATAGGCAATTGCCACTGTGCTAAGAGATTATATTGGATTGCTTGACGGGGGACATCCGCCGATATTTCCAAAGCAATTAATTCTACCTGACACTGGGGATTAACTGACCAGATCGCTTCTAAAGCAGCAGCACTATTGTAACCCAACCCATAACACACATCTAAAATACGTACAGTAGACTGCTGTGTCGCTAACTCTTTAATTTGACAGGGTTCAATATATCTTACTTCCGCTTCTTGTTTAGCACCGAAAGATGAATGAAACGTTTCTTGAAACTCTGGGGAGAAAAAAGTGTATGAGCCATCTTCCGTAAGCTGAGGTGTGAACTGATTACTATTCATAGCAGTTTCCAGAAAAATTAAATAGCTTGTAGACTCAGCTTAAACTAGAACCAAATTCCCCGATCAGAACTTCTAAAATAGAATAATGTATCCCTAAGTAACCAGTAATCAGTAATCAGTAATCAGTAATCAGTAATCACCTATGGCTCGTAGAAATCGTAACCCTAACAATAACTACAATAATGGTCGAGTAGACCGCTATGCTCAGTCTGAAAACTATCGCTCTAAACCTAATCCACCCGAAAAGAAAAATCCCTTAGACATAGCAAAAATAGCGATTATAGCCAGTGTTTTTATAGTCGGTATAGTTATTGGGCTATCTCTAAATTTAGCTAGCGGTTCTAGTAATTTGGCATCAGTTGATTCTAGTTTACAAATCGATCGTAAAGCACCCAACCCAGAAGTTTGTCAGCAGTTTGGCGCTAGTGCGATCGTTACTGATATGCGTGTTTTTCTGACCTTAAATCCTTTTAGCGTCTATTTAACTCAGCCTCAGATGCAGCCTGGATGTGTATTACGCCGAACTAACTGGGCAATTTTAGAGCAGCAAAACTTGGTGAGTTCGCAACAGGTAAGAGATTGTAAGCAACGGATGAATACCTTCGGTTTTATAGGTGCTTTAGAAGGTAAACCAAAAATTGATTGCATCTACCAAAACGATGCTGCGGGCAATTTATTCTTAAGTAAAAATGGCTCTGGTGCATTACCAGAATCAGACAATTTCTAGTAATTATTTTCATATCTGATATACACTTAAGGCGATCGATCAGTTGTTTATCAAAAAAGCTTAGTATGTGCGGAATTGTTGGTTATATCGGTACTCAAGCAGCTACAGATATCTTAATATCTGGTTTAGAAAGATTAGAGTATCGAGGCTACGACTCGGCAGGGATTGCCACCGTTGAAGAAGGTCAAGTAAACTGTGTTAAGGCCAAGGGTAAATTATTTAACCTCCGAGAAAAGCTAGAACATACCATCAATCAAGCACAAATTGGGATTGGACATACTCGCTGGGCAACTCATGGTAAACCAGAGGAACATAATGCTCATCCTCATTTAAATACCGATCGCACTTTAGCAGTGGTACAAAACGGCATTATTGAAAACTACCTGGAGCTAAAAGAAGAATTAATTAGTCAAAAAATTGAATTTCGTTCAGAAACAGACACCGAAGTCATTCCTCACTTAATTACTCAGTTTTTGGCTGATTCTAATTCTCTGATGGTAGCTATCCAAAAAGCGATCGCCAGATTAGAAGGGGCATTTGCGATCGCCGTTGTTAGTGCAGATCATCCTTATGAATTAATCGTTGCCCGTCAACAAGCCCCATTAGTACTAGGTTTTGGACAGGGTGAATTCTTCTGTGCGTCTGATATGACAGCCATTTTGCCCCATACCCACACCATCCTTAATTTGGAAAATGGGGAAATAGCCAGACTAACACCTTTAGGAGTAGAAATCTACGACTTCAAGGGAACAAGAATGTCTCGTTTTCCTCGTACCTTAGATTGGAATCCCGTACAGGTAGAAAAACAGGGTTTCCGCCACTACATGCTAAAGGAAATCTATGAACAACCTGCGGTAGTACGTACTTGTTTGAATACTTATCTTAATCCTAACTGGCACGCTGATGAAAATCCTGATTATAGTCCTGTCAATCTCGGTCTAACCCCTAATTTGACAGATAATCTAGAGCATATTCAAATACTTGCCTGTGGGACAAGTTGGCACGCTGCTTTAATTGGCAAATATCTGCTAGAGCAACTTGCGGGTATTCCCACCACCGTCGATTACTCCTCAGAGTTTCGCTATTCCCCCAAACCAATCATTGCCAACACTTTAACTATTGGTGTTACCCAATCAGGAGAAACTGCCGATACCATTGCTGCCTTAGAATCTGAAAGAGCGAGAAGAGCAAATTTAGAACCAAAATTCCAAGCAAAACTACTGGCAATTACCAACCGCGCGGAAAGTAGTATTGCTCAGATTTGCGATCGCATTATCGACACTCACGCAGGTATCGAAATCGGTGTAGCTGCCACTAAGACTTTTATTGCTCAGACAATGGGCTTTTATTTCCTCTCTTTAGACTTAGCTTATCGTCGTCAGTCTATATTGAATCAGAAAATTGGTGCAATTATCGAAGGATTACGGCATATTCCTAGCCAAATCGAAGCCATCCTGGATACTCAAGCAGATGCGATCGAAGAATTAGCTCATGACTTTACTACCGAAACCGAAGACTTTATCTTTATTGGACGAGGTATCAACTTTCCCATCGCCCTAGAAGGTGCTTTAAAGTTGAAGGAAATTTCGTACATCCATGCAGAGGCTTATCCCGCAGGCGAAATGAAACACGGGCCGATCGCTTTATTGGATAATAAAGTTCCTGTAGTCGCTGTAGCTATGCCTGGCAGCGTATATGACAAGGTGATTTCCAACGCCCAAGAAGCCAAAGCTAGAGATGCTCGTTTAATCGGTGTAACTACGGCGATGAATGCCACTGAAGCAGCCCACACCTTTGATAATATCTTGACCGTACCAGAAGTAGATGAATTGATTTCCCCTATATTAGCGGTTGTTCCTTTGCAAATGCTGTCTTATCACATTGCAGCGATTAAGGGGTTAGACGTCGATCAGCCAAGGAATTTGGCAAAAAGCGTCACTGTTGAGTAGTAAATATCGTTTTTTATACTTTCGATGCTTTCTGTCTTAGCATTTCGCTTAAAATTACAGCTTAACAATGTATCATGCTCATTTGTTGTTTAAAATATTTGAGCATTTTTTATGCCAAAATTCAATCAATTCATAAATTGCCAAAAGGTTAAGAGCCTAAAATTTAACTTGCGGTTAATTTATATTTCCGCATTGATAAAAGTAATTTCTTCTAAAATTTTTGATCTAAATTTCAAATATCATCTATGCACCAAAATCAACAAGCATTGCAAAAACTTGCGGGAAAAGAACTTGAAGAATATGGATACAAAGTTTTTAAAGATATTGGATTAAACTGCTTTTATAATTTGGGTCAAACTAAACTAAGTGATATAGCTCCAGAATACTTAGAAAATGAACACCTTGAATTTGATTATTTGATTCCTCATAATAAAGTTTGTCTGATAGGTGAGATAACAGCAAGAATAGATAAAAAAAGCATTAAATCAAAATACGATAAGTTTGTAAAACAAACTAACATTATCAAACGTATAAATTTTTCAAGTGAATTGTGGCTAAAATTAGGTGTTAAGACAGAAAATATCAAACTTTTCAGAGAAATAGAATATATTAAAGCCTTTTTTATCACTACGAAAAAAGAAAAATATGATTTAACTCTGTCAGATGTTCAAAATATGGCGATATTTTATCAATCTGACTTTCTTAGAATTATTGAATACTCACAAACTCTAGGGAAATGGTCAAAAAACTATTTATTACATAATTTTGATATTAAACACACTAATAATACTGCTATCAGTATTTATCAAAAAGATCATTTACTTATTAGAAAGAAAAACAGAAAAGTTAGTACTAAAGTCAAAGTTTTAGCTGACTTATATACTTTTAATATATCACCATATAAATTACTTGATATAGCCCATGTACATAGAAAAGATGAATTGCCTTCATTACAAGATAATAATTACAATTATCAGAGATTATTAAATTATGAAAAACTGCAAGAAATAAGAAAAACCGTCTTGGTTGATTCAGACTTTATGTTTCCATCGAATATTTTGGTTATTTTGTCCAAAGAATGCAAATATTGTGAGGATGGAGTTAATGATAGCTATTTACATATACCAAATAAATATGGAAGTATTTCTATAGTTGATGGTCAACACAGGCTGTTCTCTTATGCAGACGAGAAAGTCGAATCTATTATGCAAGATCGTTGTGAAATTCAAGTAACTGCTATTGATTTTCAAACTTCAGACGAAAAGTTAATGAGTCAATGTAGTGCTATAACCTTTATAGAAATCAATGTTAACCAAACAAAAGTAGAAATATCTCATCTGGATCAAATTGCTTATGATTTGGGAAGTGACGATCCAAAAGTTATTGCAACTAGAATTATAGTTGGAGTAAATGCTCGTCAAAAATATAGTTCATTTTTTGATGTCAACTTAGATAAAATTAATCAAGGACTTATTGAAGCTGGGACAATAATAGATGCAATAAAAAAAATAACAAATATTAATAAAATAAAAAAAATTGCCAATGCTAAAAGTGACAAAAATCTATTAAAAAAAGCTGGGTACGAGCAATTATTTAATTCTCGAATTGATGAATTATCAGAAAAAAATGTATTAGTTGATAAAGGAATTATTTTATTGGAAAGGTATTTTAATGAAATATTTATGGTTTTTCAAAATGATAAATTAGAGCCAAATAAAAAAATTAATACTTCTTTTCAGTATTCAAAATTTTGGGCGGGATTTATAAATCTACTTTATATTTTTATTGAAGAAGGGTTTTCTTGGAATCAGTTAAAAACAGAGTTGAAAAATATCAAGCATAATCTTATAAAGTTACAGAACATAGATGATTATAATCAACCTTTATTTGATCCTAAAAACTATCAGATTCCAGATGCAAAATATTCACCTACTAAAGTTTGTACTTTTTTAAATAAAAATAGACAAAAACCTTATTCTGTTCAAGATATATAATCAATAAAATCAAATAAACTTAACTAACCGTTCAAATAGCTTAAATTAAATAGCAAAAAAATAGGACATAGCAATTACACTGGGTGAAACTTACAAAACACCATGTCCTAAAATATTTAATCCTAACTTAAGCAGCTCAACCTAGTCTGTCGTACCTGTTTGCAGAGACTGTTTGGCAACTTTTGTCCATTCAGTATGAGTAAATTCACCTCTAGGGCGATCGACTCGTTCATAGGTATGTGCGCCAAAGTAATCTCTTTGAGCCTGAGTCAGATTCTGCGGTAAGTTAGCCCGACGATAGCTATCAAAATAGTCTAGGGAGGAGCTAAACGCAGGTACAGCAATACCTAGTTGGTTTGCAGTGATTAATACCTCGCGCCAAGCAGACTGGCGATCTACGATTGATTGCTTAAATTCTGGTGCTAACAACAGGTTTTGCAAAGCTGGATTTTCATTAAAGGCTTGTTTAATTTTGTCGAGGAAGCGAGCCTGGATGATACAGCCACCTTTCCAAATACGCGCTATTTCGGCTAAATTGAGATTAAAGTTCAATTCTTTTGAGGCGGTGCTTAGTAGTGCCATTCCTTGAGCATAAGAACACATTTTAGAGCAATATAAAGCATCTCTAACCTGATCGATAAATTGTTGCTTATCTCCTTGGTATTTGCCAGTTGGAGCCGTAATTACTTTAGAAGCTGCGACCCGTTCATCTTTGTAGGCAGACATAACGCGAGCGTTAACCGCAGCATAGATAGTAGGAATTGGTACGCCTAATTCTAGAGAGCTGACCACTGTCCAACGACCTGTCCCTTTTTGTCCCGCAGAATCCAGAATTGAATCGACTAAAGGTTGGTCAGTTTCAGGATCTCTATTGCTAAAAATATCAGCAGTAATTTCAATTAAAAAAGAATTTAGCTCATCAGTGTGATTCCATTGGCTAAATACTTCTTCCAATTCCTCTCCACTGAGATCGAGGGTGTTTTTCATCAAGTCATAGGCTTCAGCAATTAACTGCATATCCCCGTACTCGATGCCGTTATGCACCATTTTTACATAGTGACCCGCACCACCTGGCCCAATATAAGTAACACAAGGCCCATCATCAACTTGAGCAGCGATTTTGGTCAGAATTGGTTCTAAATCTCGGTAACCAGACTCAGTACCTCCAGGCATTAAACTGGGCCCCTTAAGCGCTCCTTCTTCTCCGCCACTGACACCCATGCCGACAAAACCAAGTCCAGATGATTCTAAATCTTTGGTACGTCTTTCAGTATCACCATAAAGAGAATTACCACCATCAATAATGGTGTCCCCTTCTTCCAATAATGGTTTTAATTGCTCAATTACAGCATCTACAGGTTGTCCCGCCTTAACCATGACTAAAATATTGCGGGGACGTTCTAAAGTTTGCACAAATTCTTCTAAAGAATAAGCTGCTTTAATATCTTTACCTGGCGCTCGGATTTCCATGAATTTCTTAGTTTTATCGGCGCTGCGATTAAATACAGCGATGGGAAAACCGCGACTTTCTACGTTCAGGGCGAGATTTTCACCCATGACGGCTAAACCAATTACTCCAAAAGTTCTTTTTGCCATAGTATTATTCGACTTGCCCTAATTCTTGCTGGTTTGATTGGAAAAATAACAATCTAAAGAAAGGCTAGCGCAATTTACTAAGTTAAGATTAGTTCCTTAATCAACTCTTCGATTTTTTCGCGTCAAAATTGTGTTGAAAAACTATCTGGCTGGATAATCGTATTGATTTATACAATTGGCATAGCAGTCAGACTAATTAAAGCTTAAATAAGATCGAGCTAATCATAATCATCTTAAGCGATCGCTACAGTACATATTTTTTAATCGGAAAATTATTTAGTTGACAAACTCCTGAATAATGAATTCAGATTATCAATCTATGATTAAAATTGGAGCTATTTATTATGGTTTGGACAAAAGCTTTAGCAGTGGATGCTTTGGGGACAGGTACAAGACAGGTAGTTAAATTACAAGAGCGATCGCTTTTACTCCTCAATGAAGCGGGAAATATTTATGCGGTGGATAATATTTGCCCTCATTTAAAATTACCTCTGAAGAAAGCAAAAGTTAATGCTGATGGTGCGATCGTCTGTCCCTGGCATCGTAGCGAGTTCGATCTAGCTACTGGTAACGTAAAGACATGGTGTCCTTTTCCGCCAGTAGTCGGTGGTTTGTTTGGGAAAATTTCCCCAGAAAAAAACCTAGGTGTTTTTCCCACTAAGGTGGAAGATGGGCAAATTTTAGTAGATTTATCAGCTTAGTTTTTATAGGGTGTTGTTATATCTACACCCTAATCACTAGGACATCTTTGAAATATTATTTCCTATTTCCTATTTCCTATTTCCTATTTCCTATTTCCTAATCTTCCTAGTCTTTAATTTTTGCCATAGGTTTTCATTGGTTCTTTAATAAAGCGAATGTAGAAGTTTTTAAAGGTCGATCGCAAGACACGGGGAAGTCCAAAGTCAATTGGCATCAGTGCATCGGGTAACTTCCAATCAGCTACCTGTAAATCCGCAGGCTTGCAGTAAGGAAACTCAATTTCGGTTAGTTCGGTACAGAGTCCCTGTTTGAATTGAGCAGCTAGAGTGGGGACAGTAGCAGGATCGACGTTGAGGATATCAATCATGGCACGGTCTAGAGCAAATACGTCAGTAGAAGCGCCCAACACTCCTAACTGTTTGGGTTCACCCCCACTAGGGCCATTTCCCTCATGACCAATAATACCGTCAATAATGGTTAAATTAGGAGCGATCGCCTTTGCTGTTTCGACAATCATTTCGCCAAAACGCTCTGCATCTTTACCCGCTTCCATATGCCACCAAGCTTTCATTTTGCCAGGGACACAGCCAAAGAGATTTTTAACTCCCAAAGTCATGGTCAACTGCATATGAGATTTAACTTTAGGCAGATTAATTACAACATCGGCAGCCAGCGCTTCTTTGGATAAACGTAAGTGCTGAAAGTTTTCGTTTTCAGTAGCATAACGCTGTCCTTTGAATTCAATAATTGGTAGGTCTAATTCGTCGCATAAAGGTAGATAACCGTTAGCCTTACAAACTCCCCTAGCACTACCAAAAGCAGGACTATCTCCTAAGAAGGGTTTACCTCCTGCTGCTTGTACCAGTTGAGCAACACAGTAGACAATTTCAGGACGAGTAATGCATTCTTTGGTGGGACGACTACCCGTAAGCAGGTTTGGCTTGAGCAATACGCGATCGCCTGGTTTGACGATTGCTGTCATTCCCCCCAGAGGTTCTAGTAGATATTCAATGCGCGATCGCAATTCCTTCAGTTCGTAAGATTCGGCACGAATTAAACTGACTGTATACATTGTTGATAGTCCTAAAAAGTTTTCTCAAGTTAAAAAACAGAAAGAAATTCTCTCTGTTTTTTACTAATTACGAGCTGCTAAATTTTTTGCCTGATTTTTGGCTCAATTGTCTATTCTTCCGTTTCTTCTCCTTCTTCTTCTAGAGGAGGAACGGGAGCAACAGCAGCGATCGCATCGTCTTTATCTAACCTCTGAACTCTTACCCCAGTTGCATTACGAGACTGCAAAGAGATCGCCTTAACTGCTTGACGAATCATAATTCCGCGATTGGTGACGATCATTAGTTCATCTTCTAGATTAACGATATCGATCGCCACTAGTCGGTCATCTTTAGACTTAAATTTGATCGCTCTAACACCCATTCCTGCGCGATTTTGCAAGCGAAACTTACCGATGGGAACTCTTTTGCCATAACCATTTTTGGTAATCGCCAGTAACCAAGGGCCTTGATCTACCGCTTCATCAATTAACTCTTCGCCGCTGTCATCATCATCCTCATCATCAACGCTGGTACCGATTGTCGCTACAATCTGCGAGGGAATGATATCCATGCTAATTAGCTCATCATCACCCTTGAGCTTCATCGATTTGACACCCTTAGTCGATCTGCCTAGGGGACGTAGTTGTTGACTATTGGTTTTAAAATGGATTGCCATACCTTTGCGCGTACCAATAATTACGCTGTCTTCATTGGTTGCCAAGCGTACCCAGCGCAGTTCATCCTCGTCTTGCAACGAGATCGCAATCAAACCATTAGAACGAATATTAGCAAAAGCTGACAAGGCAGTTTTTTTAATATTGCCCTTACGAGTCAACATGATCAGATACTCATCTTCAGTAAACTCACTCACCCCAATCATCGAGGTTATTTTCTCTGACTGGGAAACAGGCAGCATCTGAATAATGGGAATTCCCCTCGCCGTTCGAGAAGTAGCAGGAATTTGATAGGCAGGAAATGAGTAGACCACACCGCGATCGCTAAAAAACATCACCGTATCGTGATCGCAACAGGTCATGAAATGTTCAATCCCGTCGTCTTCTTTCATTTTAGCGGCAGCTTTACCTCTAGTGGCACGGCTTTGAGCTTCAAAGGTACTAACAGGCATCCGTTTGATGTAGCCCTGTTCGGTGAGCAAAATAACTGACTGCTCATTGGCAATTAGGTCTTTGTCTAATAGCTCTCCTTCTCCCTGAATAATCTCAGTGCGACGAGGGGTAGCGTGAACATTTCTAATCGTCGTCAGTTCCGACTCAATAATTTCTTCGATCCGCTCTTTACGCGCCAGAATATCGTTGAGATCGGCAATCTGAGTCTGAAGATCTTCATGTTCTGCCTGAATTTTTTCCGCTTCTAAAGCCGTCAAACGACGTAGCTGCATTTGCAGGATGGCATCGGCTTGAGTTTGAGATAAACCAAATCCTTCCACCAATTCGTTTTTAGCGGTAGCCGTATCAGCTGCCCCACGAATTAATCCAATAATTGCATCAATGTTTTCTAAGGCAATTAATAAACCCTGTAGTAAGTGGTCTCTTTCTTCTGCTTTGCGTAACTGGTAACGAGTTCGTCTAGTGATCGCCTCAACGCGAAATTCTAAAAATACCTCTAGGAAGCGACGAATGGTTAATAGTTGAGGATCGTTGTTGACCAACGCCAACATATTTGCGCCAAAGTTACTCTGAACCGCAGTTTGCTTATAAAGGTTGTTGAGAACAACACGGGGATAGGCATCACGCTTGAGTTCGATTACAATTCGCATCCCCGTGCGATCGCTTTCATCACGGATATCAGAAATTCCGTCGATCCGCTTATCGTTAACCAAGTCGGCAATCTTTTCAATCAGGGAAGCCTTATTGGTTTGGTAAGGAAGCTGGGTAATAATGATTGCTTCTTTATCTGCTCTGCCTCGCTGTTGCAGAGTTTCAATCTCCGCCACACCCCGCATGGTAATTGAGCCTCGACCTGTGGTATAGGCTTCTCGAATGCCCGACCTACCGATGATTTGTCCTCCTGTGGGAAAATCGGGCCCTTGGATATACTGCATCAAATCGAGATCGCTAATCTCTGGATTGTGAATTAGGGCGATCGCTCCATCAATCACCTCACCCAAATTATGGGGCGGAATATTAGTTGCCATCCCTACGGCAATTCCTGAAGAACCATTGAGCAGCAACTGAGGAATTCTAGCAGGCAGAACTACAGGCTCTTGTTGCGAACCATCAAAGTTATCGGCAAAATCTACAGTTTCGGCTTCGATATCTCGTAGTAGAGAATCCGTTGCCAAAGCTTGTAAACGACACTCTGTATAACGCATGGCTGCGGGAGGATCGTTATCGATTGAGCCAAAGTTACCGTGTCCATTGATTAGCGGATTCCTCATCGAGAAATCCTGCGCCATTCTCACTAAAGCATCATAAACGGCAGTATCACCATGAGGATGATATTTACCTAATACTTCCCCGACAACACGGGCGCATTTACGAAATGGTCTATCTGGGGTTAGTCCAAGTTCATACATCGCGTAAAGAATGCGACGATGGACTGGTTTTAGACCATCCCTAGCATCGGGCAACGCCCTGCCGACAATTACGCTCATCGCATATTCCAAATAGGAACGCGACATTTCGTTACTTAGATCAGTGGGGATAATCCTTTCCTGGGAAGTGGTCATACTCTGAAAAACTCCAAATATATGCAATAATTTGGATTAATGGCTGATAAGCTCGGCAAACTTCTTTTTTACAGCCAATAAAGCCTAATATAGTCGCATTTTATCTTAAAATTTTAACACATTTTGACCCCCAATTGGTGAGACAAAAAGCTTGCTACAGCTAGCACACAAGTCTTTGAATCGCGCCAGGATTCTTAAGCTGTACTAAAGGGGTAGTTTTCGCTGTAATTTACGCCAAAGTTGTTTAATTTTTAACTGCTGAATTCGCTGAGAATCTAAATTTTTGATTGTAGTTTTCAGATGCGATTGACAGTCAAAAAACTGATTTATTTCCGTCAAAATCACTTGTAGTCTGGCAATTAAGCGATCGCTGCGATATTCGGCTAACCAAGAGTCTGCATTCGAGTTTGATAGTTGCAATACCTCGTTAATTCTGGTTAGGTCATACTCCAATGAATAGCCAGCAATCTTATGGCAATTGAATCCAGGATCGAGATAGTCAGCTAGCCCATGATTAACGCTAGAAAATACTTGACAACCACAGGCTAAAGCTTCCAAAGGAGGCAACCCAAAACCTTCAGTCACACCACTAGTTGCCCAATATTCCGCCGAATCATAAAGATAAATTTTGCTGCGGTTAAATAACCCTGCCAGATCGGCAACATAGCTATTAATAATTTCCACTCGATATAAAGCTTGCAAAGCAGGAATTAACTGTCCAAGCAAATATTCTGAAGACTTGCGCGTCTGTACCAAGATGTCGATATCTCTTGTTTGCTGAAGATTACAAAACTCGTCACTAATTTGGTTAGGTAAATAGTAAATCAAACTATTGGCAGCTTTTTCACCCCAATAACCCATCGTGTTGCGACTTACGGTAATAATCGGCACATTAGACGGTAGTGAAAATCCGTAGTTAGCGCTATGAGCATGATAAATTATATTTTGCCCTGGCAGTTGTGCCATAACTTTAGGAACATCAAAACCCCAGCCAATGATAAATATTGCTGAGTTGCGATCGCAATTAGGCAAGATATCCGCTAAAAAAGCGTGCTGAGACTCTCGCTGCCGATAGGTAACTATTTCTGCCTCACCAACTTGCTGGGCTAATTTACAGGTGTTTAATTCTGCCCATAAACCACCTCCGCCAAATTTTCCTGTTGTCCCTGGCACTAAAAAATAGAGTTTTCGCATCGAGATGATTACTGATTACTAATTACTGAGAATAAGCCAAACAATAAAAGTTGTCCCTGAACTATTTTCCGCCAGATTATTCGGACTAATTAATTCAATTTCACCTCGCATTTTAGTCGCTAACTCTTGAGCGATCGCCAAGCCTAAACCTGTCCCAGCAATCTCGCCTTGAGCTTGAATTCCTCGATAATGTCGCTCAAAAATACGTTCTCGATCTTCAATAGGAATGCCTGTTCCTGTATTTTTAACTGCAATACCCAACATTTTTTCGCGACTCATTTCTAGATCGAGCTGTACTTTTCCGCCTGAAGTTGTATACTTCAAGGCATTATCCAGCAGATTATTAAAAATCTCTCTCAGGGCAGCTAAATCCCCGACTACTGATGGGATGATCGCGGGGAGGTTATTAACTAACTCAATATTTCTTTCAGTTGCGATCGCTTGGACAGTATTTAATAATGGTTCAAGAATTTGGCTCAAATCTACAGGATGTAACTGCTCAGTTGAACTAGGTAGCAAAAAACTACTTTGATCGATATTTTTTGGGGTAGCTTCTAATAAGGGTAAAGAATTATTGACAGGATTAAATTCAGTTATTTGTTCTGATTCAGCTTCAAACTGTTCTAACAAGGCTTGAAAGCGATCGCTTTGAGCTAGAATACTTTCTGCTAATTTGCCGTTGGGATCGTTCGGCAAAATACGTTTAATTAACAATCTACCAAAAGTCCGTAGGGCAGTTAAAGGATTTCTCAGCTGGTGCAGCAAATTATCAAGGCGATCGTGTTCAATTCGTCTTAAATTTTCTTGTCGCAATAGTTCATTTTGTGTCCAACTATATTGAAGCTCAATAAAACGGGCGATGGCGATTGTCCGTGCAATTTCTTCTACTTGTTGATGTTCGTGAGCTTGCCATTCTCGATCTTCTCGTCCAGTCACGAGCAAACCAATAAAAGTTTCTTGGTGGATTAACGGCAAAATTAATTGCTTGGTTTTAGCTAACTCTAGTTGTGAACTATCTGCTGCTTGAGTTTCTATCTGACTCGTCAAATAATTGGGTAATAATTGAGCCAGAAAATTTGACTGGGATGCCTGCCAAATTTCAGCTAGCTTAATCGGGGGTAGTTCCCAAAAACTTTGGTTTCCCGTCTGAGGATAAATAGCAAAAGGAAATAGTTTAGTTTGCTGATCTTCACTGATGTTCTCAGTCAAATAAATCACACTCCAAACAGCACCTAGACCATGAGATAGCAAAGAGAGCTGGGACTGGCAGAGCGTGGCAAATTCGGGACTGGAAATATGATTATTCAATATTAGTACTTCGCGAACTAAAATTCACTGCAAGTTTGAGTTCAATAGCTGTAAAAACAGGCGTAAACCTAGCCCGTATTTCAGGTTTTTTTCCAGAATACTGCTTAATGTTTTCTGATTTTAAAATTAAGTAACATTATATTATTCTAGATGTCTCCGTAAGTTGATTTTCTCTAGGTAATTCCTCTAATAGGGAGTTGATTTTTTTTGTTCATTACGATACAATAGCACTTATGAATAGTAACTATTAACACAATATTTAGTAAGCAAATTTTAGGAGGTAAAAGGGTTGGCAAGGAAACGCAAACGCAAAAGCCGTCGTCGTCAAGAAGGTCGTAAGATTTTAGAAGTCGTACCTCAGCATCACATAGAAAGCGGTGATGAAAAACCCGTCACTGCCGCTCGTAATCACATCGCCTCCCTGGGAATTGAACCTCCAGCAGTCCTAGTGGTCAAACGGAACGAACACACTACAGACCGCTATTTCTGGGCAGAGAAAGGCTTGTTTGGCGCTCAATACGTCGAAGAGAATCATTTTCTATTTCCCAGCTTACAGTCAATCGATCTTCAAGATTGGGAAGGGGATAAAGCGATCGCTGCAGCTACTACTCATTAGATTTTCTACAGCAATTAGAGAATCAACTAATCAAAAATTAATTAAAAATTAACTCTAAAGAGAGAGAAGACAATTCCCTCTCTTTTTGCTGTTATAAATACAAAAATAATTCTGACCAGCTGATTTAAAAAAGCAAAATTAATCCAAGATTTCAACAGCTAAATTTTCCTGCAACTGAATCAGTTCATCTCGATGAGCAGTAATCCTCACGAGATTTTGGCGATCGCTATTTATTACTTGAAGCATTATATTCTCCCAACGACCAGCTTTTTGCCAATAGAACACCCCAGCTAAGGGAGCAATCAAAATTAACAGCCAGCATAAACGATTAAGATCTGGGAAAAGTAGTAATAGAACCAAAGTTAAACATGATAAACCAACTGCGGCTAATAAGCTAAGAAGAATAGCCAAGAAAAGACTTGGTTGAACATATCCTTTAAATTCTACTTGCTTAGTTTCGGGATTGACGGAGGTTAACTGGTAGGCTCTAGCCTCAAAATATTCCTGCAACTTTTTGATTAAAACATCTTCCGACTCCGCAGGAAGCAATTGAATTTGTTTAGTACGATCTTTGACAGAAGCGCGAATAAAGAAAAACAAACCGATCATCATCAGCAGAGTTAGAAAGAAAGTAGAAGAGATAACTGGCAAGTTCACGCTAGTTTGATTTGTTTATTTATGATGACGTTGATCTAAAATATATAACAATTTATACCTAACTCTCAAAGGAATTCTGCTGATTTGCTGCTGAAGCTGGCTAAACTATGCTTAAGGTTAATCCCGATCTGAGCATTAATGCTGATTTACTTGCGATCGGCGTAGTAATGATTGTAATAGTGATAAGAATTAGTTGTCTGGCTGACGTGATTTGCAATTACCCCTAAAACTGGAACATTAGACATCTGAATATTCTCAATATTTTGCTTGAGCAAAGAGCGATCGGTTTTACCAATTCTTACCACTAAAACTACCCCATCAGTGCGATTTGACAGAACTCTGCCGTCAGCAAATCCGAGAATAGGCGGAGTATCGTAAATAATTAGGTCATATTGTCGACTGCTTTTTAAACGCTCCATCAAAGCAAACATTTTTTGTGAAGAAAGCAGTCGAGTAGGATCGGGGGGAATATCTCCCGCCGTGATTACCGATAAATTTTCCCATTGAGGAACTTTAATAATCGCTTCTTCCACATCTAATCCTGTGGCTAAGACATTACTAAGTCCTTCCTTGTTTTCAATACCTATCCAACGGTGAACTTGAGGACGACGCAAATCTGCATCAATCAGCATTACTCTTTGTCCCATAGTTGCTGCGGCTTGAGCTAGATGAGAAGAAACAGTAGATTTTCCTTCAGAAGGAATAGAAGAGCTGATCACAAAAGAACGTAAAGAGGTATCAGAACCTAGAAGCTTAATATTAGTATTGAGAGAACGAAAAGACTCCAAAAAAGGCGAACTAATGTTCCATTTGTGTCTATTATCTAGTGGATCTGCTGGAGTTACATTGATAGAGCGATTGAGATTTAAGGTTGTATTCCCAATCTGTAGCTGAGGCAGAGTAATTTTTTCCTTTTTAGGGGAGGCTGCTAGCTCGTCAGCAGGATGGAGATCTTTTTGAACGGGAATTAGACCAAGAACTGGTAGATTAATGCTCTCTTTGAGTTCTTCTGGTGAATGGAATACTGGATCGAGACGTTCAGCTAACAGCGCTGCTGCACAGCCAAGCATTAAGCCCGAAAGCAATCCTAACGCGATATTTTGCGGAATCTTGGGCGAGACAGGATCGATCAATACGGTTGGCGCAGAGATGGTTTGCCAGGGAAGTGCTTGTTGCGCTACCTGTAGCTGTAGTTCTTCTTTAGCAGTTAAAAATCGATTTAAACTCTCTGTTGCAACGAGCAATTGGCGATTAAGATCGGTATATTGACGGGCAATTACGGGCATCTGCTTAGTAAAATTGCCAAGTTTAGCAATTTCATCCTCTAAGACTCGTTTTTTAAGTTCTAAAATCTCAATTTGATTAGCTGCCTCAATATAATTTTGATTAAGTTCTAAGCGTAAGCTACTCGGAGAAGTGAGGTTGGACGAATTATCCACTGAATTAGCTAAATTTTGTCCTAAAACACTACCAGCTTCTTGCTGTAACAAAGTAAGTAAACTAGTTTTCTTTTCCTCTAAATTCTGTATGACTGGATTTTCGGCGGAAAAACGGGATGATTCTCGAGCAAGGTCAAGCTCAACTTTCTGTAGCTCATTGAGCAAATTTTGATATCGAGGAGATTCGCTTAAATAACTAGCAGCCAGAGCCTGTTGCGGATTTAAATTCAATTGCTTCTGCAATAGGGTATACAGAGATCTAGTTTCTTTTAATCTGGTTTGAGTATCAAAATATTTCAACTCAAAATTAACTCGCTGTTGCGCCAAAATCTGAGCCTGCTTTTCTGGATCGAGTAGATTATATTGCTGACGAAAGGCCTGTAATTTACCTTGCAATTCATCAACCCTGCCTGTAACCTCTGGTAGCTGACTTTCAACAAAGTCAATACCTTGCTTAGCCTTGGCTCTTTTATCATCAAGAGAATAACTCAGGTAAGATGCTGCTAACTTATCCAGGACAAATTGAATCTTATTTGGATCTGGATCGGTAAATGTTATCTCTAAAATTTTGGTTTCGTCTAATCGCTCAATTTTTAGAGGAGACCTTTTCGGCTGAATCAATTCTCCATAATTAATATCAGCATATTTTGCCGCCAAATCTTTGATAATCGGGTTTAACACCCGAGGACTACGCAGCACTTCAATTTGAGTTTCGTAATCTAAGCCACCTAGATCTGGCTGCAATGCAGCCAGAGGATCCTCTTGTTCCTTAGCTACTGGCTCTACTAAAAGTTGAAAACTACCCTGATATTTTGCTTCCTGGGTTAAGGTAAGAATTGTCGTCGTTGCAGTCACTCCAGCAACTACAGCACAAATTAAACGCAAACGATGCTTAACCATGCTGACCAGTTGACGTAGATCGATACTATCTCCGTCGTCGGCTTCCGCTGCTTTATTTGACACAGGGAAGGAATAGGAATAAGTGTCATTTCCGTTTTTATGACTAATTCCCTTGCCGTTTTGATCTTTCAAAGGAAGATATGTGGAACGATCTGGACTTCTATCGGGCATTATTTTTTCAATCCTCACAACACGGATTATGTCAAATTAGTCGCATAATAACCCATCGTCCTGACAGATTACAGCAGAACCATGGGCTACACTATCATGATTTATGTCTAGAAAATGGCATTAAACAAGCCAAACAAACCACCAAGAGGACTGGTTACTTTGCCAAGGCTGTCCGTAGCGGAGGTACTACCAGAGCGACCAACAACTACGACATCGTTCTGACCTAAAACAGGGTTAGTTTGTTCGTTGACTTCAGCACCAAGGTCTATCTGGATTTTACGTTTATCAACCGTGCCATTGGGTTTGAGGCTAACTAACTCTACTTCCTTGCTATTAGCACGCTGAGTATCAAATCCCCCAGCTGCTAGAATTGCTTGGTTAAGTGGCGTATTGGGCTTCACTTTCACTGGCCCTGGGGTAACAACTTCACCGACAACATTGACGGTAATTTCATCTGGAGAAAAAGTACCATCAGCTATTTTTTGTCTTTCTTCTTCAGTCAGTGCAGTCGCTTTAGGAATAATAATTTTATCTCCTTCCTGCAAAATGATGTCTTGGCTAGTATCTCCAGATTGAATAACTTCCCACAAATTTACGGCAATAATTTTTTCTTCACCATTCCAAGCGGTACGCTTAACCTGAACATCTTTAATATCAGCCAAAGGCTTAATTCCGCTAGCAGTTTG
Source organism: Pleurocapsa minor HA4230-MV1 (assembly GCA_019359095.1). Lineage (NCBI taxonomy): Bacteria > Bacillati > Cyanobacteriota > Cyanophyceae > Pleurocapsales > Pleurocapsaceae > Pleurocapsa > Pleurocapsa minor. The sequence continues at coordinate 220,316 of JAHHHZ010000024.1, forward strand.
TATTGCTTGGGATAACCTAGGAGGAATAGACTCCTGCTTGCCCTGATTTGCCCCGTTGTTATTGTTTCGACCCAATAACTCAGGCTGAATAAAGTGCGATCCTGGACGATATATTTCACCCACTACTGCTACTTTAATCGGCTTATCTGACTGTAGACCAAAACTAGCCTGAGCTAATCTATCTAACTCAGTAGTATTAATTTTGGCGGTAGTAGGTACAAAGATTGTGTCACCATCTCGCAAAGAAATATCCTGTCTGATTTGATTTTTGGTTAATAAATCCCACAGATTAGAGTTATAGGTAACTTCTTTACCTTTGCCTCCATTGCTTCTGGTCACTCGAACGTTACGTACATCGGCAATAGTAGTAATACCACCAGCTTGTTCTAATAAATCCGTAACTGTGGGAAACTGAGGATCATCAGCAGTAAGGACAACCTCATAAGCACCAGGATTATCTACTTCTCCTGCAATACCAATTCTCAAGGGACGAGGTGCTATTAAACCGACAGTAATAATTGGTCTTTTGAGGTAAGTTGCATACTTTTTAGAAACTACCTCAGATGTTTCTTTGAGGCTTAAACCTCTAACATCAACTCGACCAACTAAGGGTAAGCTAATGGTGCCATCAACTAAAACAGGATATTCACCGCTGTACTCTGCAACCTGGAAAATATCAAGCTTAATTTGATCACCTGCCCCCAGAGTATAGTCTGTTTCTTCGGTAGCAAAATCGGCGTTAGTGGCTGGAAGGGGTGCAATTCCTGGTGTGGGGTTAGAGCCAGGAAATTCAGAGTTATCTAAAGGGGGTAAATCTTTATAATTGACTTGGGGCTGTTGGTTGGAGTCTTCTACCTTGGGGTCTGAACCAGTATTTTGTAACTCGATAGTATTATTTTGTGCCGTGGCAGGGGCAGATGCTAAACCTATACAAAGGAATAGAGCGATCGCACTATAGCTATTAATTCTTTCTAAAAATAATTGATACAAAACAGATGTAGTTTTCATAAAAATATCACAATGAAAAAAGTAAATTATTGCGACTAAACAATCATTATTATCTCTTGAGGTTAAAATGTCGAAAAAGCAAAAATTAAAGTTCCCTTATTTAATTGGCTCAAAATGGACGGCGATTCAAAAAACCTGGGGCTGGAGACATTTCCAAGTAGTCGATCGCCAAAACCAAGGAAAATGGGTTTTTGCCGAAATGGTAGCCTCTTGCGATCCCCAAACTCGTTTTTGGCTTAATGCGTCTCAACTTAAGGACGATTCTCTCTGGCTACCAGGATGGAAAACTCTTCAAGAGATAGCAGCGGATCAAAACGATGGCGACTTACAATAATTTTAGCGATTAATTTTGTTTCTATGTTTAAAGATTGAATCAAGTTTTTACTAACTTTTACTAAAAAAATAGCAGAAAAAAGATAAAATAACATTATCTTTAATAATTCTTTTTTAGTTCTTTAAATCTAACTCTAGATGTTACTAAATCATCGTCTGTTAGTAAAAGAGAATGCTGGCGATTGATAATATCGGCTTAATTAGTAGGTCAAATGTTGTTTAATAATTAGACCGAGAGTCTAAAAGGCTGCTCATAGTTATAAAATAATTGTTTATGTTTATAAATATACTACCGAAAAGTTGTTGCCCAAGAATTACCTGGTTGAAAAAAATCTTAATTCTACGATAAGGTTCATCATATATTAAAACTCAAAAAATGGAAAAAAATCACAAGTTAGCTTAGACAAAATAGCTATTGCGATCGCCCTTGGCATCTTTATCGAAACTTTATAATGCTAAATTAAAGCGGTTTAAACAGCAGTATAGCAAAGCGATCGCACTGAGCTAGAGAAAAAATTTATGGGTAATTAGGCAATTGATATTATTGCTTTACTGATATGGTCAAGGTGAAAAGACTAAATTTCAATCCAGGAATAAAGGTAGCTAATAGCTAACAGCTGAAGAACGCAAACAATTTGATTTTGAGCAAGCAAACAATAAATGATTCAAGCATTAAGAGGAACGAGAGATATATTGCCAGAGGAAGTTGGTTACTGGCAGTTTATTGAAGCAACGGTCAAAAAAATATTAGGTAGAGCAGTATATCAAGAGATTCGGGCGCCAATTTTCGAGCAGACAGCTTTGTTTGAGCGTGGTATTGGGGAAGCTACTGATGTGGTGGGAAAAGAGATGTACACCTTTAGTAGTCGAGGAGATCAATCAATTACTCTTAGGCCTGAAGGCACAGCCGGAATAGTGCGAGCTTATATTCAAAATAAGCTTCATGCTCAAGGGGGAGTTCAGCGTCTTTGGTATACAGGGCCAATGTTTCGTTATGAGCGTCCTCAAGCTGGTCGTCAACGCCAGTTTCATCAGGTAGGACTCGAATTAATTGGTTGTGATGCGCCTCGTGCTGATGCGGAAGTAATTGCTTTGGCAACTGATATCCTGCAAACTTTGGGCTTAAAGAATCTGGAGTTAGACATTAATTCAGTAGGTAACGGCGAAGATCGCGCTCAATATCGTGAAGCTTTAGTCAGTTATCTTGAACCTTATCAAAATGATCTAGACAAAGACAGCCAAGATCGTTTGACTCGTAATCCTTTAAAAATTCTAGACAGTAAAGATCCCAAGACTCAAGAAATTGCGCAAAACGCACCCAAAATTACCGAACACCTCAGCGCCGACTCGAAAAAACACTTTGATACGGTCTTGCAGTTATTAACTGATTTAAAGATCGAATATCAAATAAACCACTGTTTAGTTAGAGGCTTGGATTACTATACCCACACGGCATTTGAAATCAAATCTGCTGACTTGGGCGCACAGGCGACAGTCTGTGGTGGAGGGCGTTATGACGGCTTGGTCAAAGAATTAGGTGGGCCGGAAACTCAAGCGGTGGGTTGGGCAATTGGCATGGAAAGATTAGTTTTGTTGTTACAACAGATCAATTCTACTTTTGTTAATAGTCCCGATCTGTATATTGTGTCTCGCGGTGAAGTGGCTGAAGCACAAGGACTATTGTTAGCCCAGAAGTTACGCAGCCTAGATTTAGGTGTCGAACTAGACCTTAGTGGTAGTGCCTTTGGTAAACAGTTTAAAAGAGCCGATCGCAGTGGTGCAGTTGCCTGTTTAATCATCGGTGATACAGAAGCAGCCAACAATACCGTTAACTTAAAATGGTTGGCATCAGGGGAGCAGCAGGCGATCGCTCAAGCCGATTTATTAGGTACGATCACTGAATTGAAAGGGAAAATCAAGGGATTGAAAAGCTCTTGAGATAGTTTTAAAATAATCGGAACAAAATCATAATTTGCTTTAATATGCCTGGTTTAAAAGAAAAGCTGCAAAAAGATGTTGCTGATATCTCCTGGAACGAGTTGCAGCCTCATGCCAAACGAGATGCGATCATTGTGATTAAAGATGAGTTAGAACTTGCGGAAGTAGCAGTGGCGATCGCTGAAGACAATACAGCCTTTGTTCAAAACTGGATCGAGAATCAATCGATTGCCAAACCATCTTCCCAACAACTGACAGAATGGAATCAAACCCCTGAAAAACAGTTTGTGGCTCTAATTGTTCAACCGTTTGTGGTAGTTCAAGAAGCATAGTTTATTGACGTTGTAGTCCTAGTTTTACCCAATCAATGCATTCTGAAGTACTAGAAAAAATCTTTGGTGCAGCAATATTAACTAGCTTAGTTGGTGCATAGTGATCGTAAAAGCATTTATTGCCTTGCTGATGAATAATGATTAGGTTGTGGTTATAAGTATAGCGTTGGCGAAAATAATCAGATCCTTCTAAAGTTATTTGAGTATCAAGATGTTGTTGGGCGATCGCAATAATCTCTTTAATTTCACCCGAATATAATTTGGCAGGATTCTCTGCTTGATGCAAGATACTGGTATATCCTTGCTCGCATAACAAGGCATAAGAATATATATCCTGGCCATCAACATAGCTATACACAAAAGGAATAATTAGACATTCCTGATATGTCGCAGATTTTTCGTAGAGAAACCGATCGATCATCTATAGCCGTACAAAATTAGATTAGGACATTAATAGTAATCGGCTCGTAAGTAGGAAATAGGAAATAGGAAGTAGGAAATGTCCTAACGTTTTTATCTATGGCTATAGCGTCATTTTCCAGCAACACAAATCTTGTAGGGGCGAATGGTCATTCGCCCTCTTGTCGCGATCTGATTTCAAGATAATAGATTAAAGGGTTAAAGATTGAGGATTAGTTTCAATCAAAGTCGCCAAATCTTTTAAGAAAGCTGCTGCTTGTGCGCCATAAATAATGCGGTGGTCAGAAGTAATATTCACCTTCATCTGACGTTTAACTCCCATCATGCCTGAATCGTCCGCTACTAACTGAGGTTTTGAACCACCGACGGCAAGAATTGAACCCTGTCCTTGAGGTAAAATCGCATCAAAGTTGTCTACCCCAAACATCCCTAAGTTAGAAAGGGTAAATGTACCAGTGCTATATTCGTCAGGTTGTAGTTGTTTCGAGCGAGAACGTGCCACTAAATCTTGCCAAGTGCGGGATAGAGAATAAATATCCATTTGATCGGCATTACGCAACACGGGGGTAATTAAACCACCATCAGGCATGGCGACTGCTACAGCAACGTTGATTTCAGCATTATACTTAATCGCATCCTGGGCATAGCTGGCGTTAACTACAGGATGATTTTTGAGTGTAACGGCGATCGCTTTTGCCAATAGAGCCGTCATGGTCACGCCCTTGGACTTAATTTGTTTATATAGTTGATCTAAAGCGTCGGTATTAATGGTATAGGTCACATGAAAAGTCGGCACTTGCAAACTTGTCATCATGTTTTGTACCACTGCTTTTTGAAGGGTATTGAGCGGTACAGTTTGACCAGGAGTTATATTGGCTGGAGGAGCAGCAGGGGTTACACGCGCAGCTATTACCGCTGGGGCAGTGTTAGCAGTAGCTTGAGGAGCAACGCCGACTGGGGTGGCAGCAGGAGTAGAAACAGGCTTGCCAGCAGCTTGTTCAACATCGCCTGCCGTAATGCGTCCATAAGGGCCACTTCCCTGAAGAGATTTTAAATCTACACCTAACTGTTTTGCCAATTTTTTGGCTCTAGGGGAAGCAACTGTTCTACCTGAACCATTACGATTACTACTGCCATTACTCGCTACTGTAGCGGTATTAACTTCTATGGGAGCGGTAACAGCCACAGGAGCAGCTGCTTGAGGCTTAGTGCCACCACCTGCATGAGCTGCTGCTTGTTGTTTAGCTTCGGCAATTTCGGCTTCAGTTTCTGCTATGAGAGCGATCGCACTACCCACGGGAGCTTCTTCTCCTGCTTCCACCATAATCACTGCCAGATAGCCATCATAAAAGGTTTCTACGTCCATGTCGGCTTTATCCGACTCTACTACTAGGACAGTTTCCCCTTTTTCTACTTTATCCCCAGGAGATTTAGACCACTCAACAATCTTACCTGTTTCCATGGTGGAACTAAGAGCGGGCATAAATATATCGTGAATCATAGTGTGCGATCTTCTGTTTAAAGTTAGTTACCGATTGATTTGAAGGAAGCCATCAGCTATAAACCAAACCGAAAGATATTATATCTTTAATTCATGATGCAATTCATGGTGCAGCTTTTAGTAATTACTGATTACTGATTACTAATTACTGTTCATTACTCATTGCTCATTGTTCATTGTTCATTGTTCATTGCTCATTGCCAACTTGGGCTTTTTACCCAATAAACCTGTCATCAGTCTTAAAGCAAAAATTCTCAGGGGCTTAAGATAGCTCATCATCCATAGCCCTAAACGACGCATTGCCACTACGGGCAACCAGTTATTAGAAAATAGTCGATCTAATAAATCGGTAAAACCTAAAATTGCTAAATTCTCGATCTGACGCCAGCTTTCATATCGCTTGAGAACTTTAACTGTACCGATATCCTGTCCTTGCTGATGAGCTGCTTGCAAAATCTGCGCCAAACTAGCAGCATCGCGAATACCCATGTTTAAACCCTGTCCGCCAACAGGATGACAACAATGTGCAGCATCGCCAATTAGAGCCAAGCGAGATTTAATATAGCGATCGCACTGCATCAGTTGCACGGGAAATACTCGACGCTGACTAACTAGTTCTAACTCGCCTAACACACTACCAGTATAGGTTTGTAGTTTAGCCAAAAAAGCTGACTCATCCAATTCGGCTAAAGCCTGAGCATCAGCATGGGGATTTGTCCAGACAATCTGGCAGCGGTTTCCTGGTAATGGCAACACTCCCATCGGGCCACTGGGCCAAAAACGTTCAAAAGCGGTATTATTTTCGGGGGCAGTATGCTTAATCGTAAAAGCGACACAGGATTGCCAGTATTTCCAACCGCGAGTTTTGATACCTGCTAAACTACGGATATGCGATCGCGCTCCATCTGCACCAACCACTAATTTAGTTTTAATTAGGCGTTGTTCTCCCTGAACTTTAACTGCAACAGTCGAAATATTCTTGTCTGTCGTGACATTAACCACCTCTGCTGGGCAAAGCCAAGTAACGTTGGAACAATCCGCTAAATATTTATGCAAAGCAGTAATAACTATATTGTGTTGCGCTACATAGCCCAAATGTTCTCCAGGTAAGTCCTTTGTTTCAAACTTAACTTTCTGTGAATAATCGGCATCGCTGAGACTAATGTGCTGATATTTACCAACATGAGGGAATATATCTTGCCAAATACCAATCCCTTCGTAAATATGGCTTGATAAGGGCGAAAAAGCGTAAGCCTGAGTCTTCTGAGCTGTAATTTCCTGGGACTGAGCCTCGATCAAAATAATTTTTAAGCCAGAATCTTTGAGTGCTGCTGCTAGAGTTGTTCCCACAATCCCACCACCGACAATTACGATGTCGCAATCGAGGTTAAGAGAGCCTGCTTTAATAGTTTCTGGTTGTGCTAACATGCTGCGAATTTTAAACAATTTGCAATAAAAATATATGAGTATAAATACTTTCTTCTATTGTGACGCGATCGGCATCTGAGAACAAGGTAAATTTGGCAGTGCGATCGCTCTCAATCTGCTCAAATTATCTTGATGATTAATAAGAGTTGTGTCTCAATCTCATTTATCTAAAGTTCCAGGTTATGATCATAATGTTAAGAAATATTTTCGGAGTCTTGACTAAATTCGTAAATTTATCTCCGAATTTAAATCTCTACAGTATCTAATTAAAGAGAGATTTTATGTCAATTTATCTAACTGTCTTTTCTTTCCCTTAGCTGGGCTTGTTTTGTGGCGACCCGATTGCCTCAACAGTCAATTAGAAGAGACACGATTAAACATATTAAGGCGAAGTAAAAATATTTGGCTCGTAAACCTAAAAAATCAACCAGAATTGCGGATTCAGCTACAATTTTTCCCTAATTCTAAAATCTGAGCTAAATGCTAATAAAAATCAGGTTTTAACAATGCAAGTTTTATTTAATCGATCTTCCAAACGACTTGCTCAATCAAAAACTAGCCTCTCTCTGATGAGTAGACATATATGTCCTTGCTGCTCATACGTCTTGCTTCGTCATTTAAGCTGTGGAGGCATTTACTGGCACTGTAGCCACTGTTATCAGGCAATGCCAGCTTTCTCAGCAAATTATTCCCCTTAACTTTTCAAATATTAGGAAAACAATTTTAATGTTAATCGCCAAAAAAACCGCTTTGATTTACTGTGAAAATCAATTTGGCCTAATGGACGGTAAAACCGCAGCAGGGTTAGTTCGACACTCCGATACTTATAACATTGTCGGAGTAATCGATAGTTCCTTAGCTGGTGAAGATGCAGGAGAGCAATTAGATCAGCGGAAAAACAATATTCCCATTTTTGCTAACCTACAGTCAGCTTTAGATCGATTAGTAGATATTCCCGATTGCTACATCTATGGTAAAGCTCCTTTAGATGCGACTATATCTGCTGCTGAAAGAGCTTTGATCTTGGAAGCCATGACCAAAGGAATGGATATCATTAATGGTCTGCATGAGTTCTTTTCTGAAGATGCTGAGTTCAACCAGATGGCTATAAAGTGTGGAGTCAAAATTCAAGACATTAGAAAACCGCCAAAATTAAAAGATCTTCATGTCTTTACTGGTCAAATATCCCAAGTAAATGTTCCTGTAATTGCTATCTTAGGTACTGATTGCGCTTGCGGCAAAATGACTACCGCAGTGGAATTAAATAAAGCTTTAAACAATTTAGGGATCAAATCGGTATTAGTTGCCACAGGTCAAACAGGCTTAATGCAAGGAGCAACTTATGGTGTATCTATTGATGCCTTGGTGTCTCAATTTGTCATCGGCGAAATAGAAAATGCCGTTGTTCAAGCCTTTAAGCAAGAAAATCCCGATATTATTCTTGTCGAAGGGCAAAGTGCTGTCTCTCATCCCGCTTTTATGAGTTCGGTAGGTATTTTAAAAGGATGTATGCCCGATGGCGTTATTTTACAACATCCTCCTGGCAGGAAATTCCGCTGCGATTTTCCCCTGTTACCAATGCCAAGTATTGTCAGTGAAATTCGTCTAATTAAAGCAATTTCTCAAGCTCAGGTAATTGCGATCGCTTTAAGCCATGAAAATTTGACCGCAACAGAAGTTCAGAAAACGATCAAAAGCTATGAAGACCGTCTTTTACTACCAACTACAGATGTTTTGACCTATGGTTGTGCCAAACTAATCCGTGCTTTATACAATCTTTTTCCTGCTCTTGGTCAACAAAACAAATTAAATTCCCCAACACCTCCTTTATTAACCACAGGGTAGATATTGAACGTTGTCATAAAACTATGAATGCGTTTATGCCCAGAATCGAAATTACTCTATCTCAAATAGAGCATAATGCTCGGATGCTCAGCGAACTTTACGGACAACAAGGTATTTCTTTAATGGGAGTCTCAAAAGCTGTATTGGGAGAACCTTTAATTGCCGAGGCGATGATTCGAGGAGGTGTCAAGTTTATTGCCGATTCTCGCTTAGAAAATATTCAAAGGATGCGAAATGCCAGAATATCGGCTCAGTTTGTTTTACTCCGCACTGCCCCCAGTCAAGCCGAATCGATTATTGAAAATGTCGATATTAGCCTCAATACAGAACTAGACACCCTGGAAAAGCTGAACTATTACGCAGCTGGGCAAAATAAAATTCATCAAATAATTTTAATGGTGGAAATGGGTGATTTAAGAGAGGGAATAATGCCCGATGATATTTTCCTCTTTATTAAAAAAGTTTTAGACTTACCCCAGCTCAAAATTATCGGACTCGGTTGTAATTTGGCTTGTTATGGAGGCATCAAGCCTGACGAGCAAAAAATGCGCCAATTATCAGCATTAAGCGACGCGGTGGAAAAGAAATTTCCCATTCACTTATCTTTGATTTCTGGTGGAAATTCAGCGAACTATGAATGGTATCAATCCACTAAAAACGTTGGGCGAATTAATAATCTGCGCTTGGGAGAATCAATTCTTCTAGGCTGTGAAACTGTTCAAGGTAGAACTATTCCCAAATTACATACCAATGCCTTTAAATTAATTGCCGAAGTTATTGAATCGAAAGTCAAGCCTTGTCTACCCTTTGGCAAGATTGGTCGAGATGCTTTTGGTAATATTCCCGTTTTGCGCTCAACGTATCCGAAAAGTAATGGCAATCGCCACAGAAGAGCAATTGTTGCTTTGGGCAAACAAGACACTCTGGTATCTGGCTTAAGTCCAAATCAAGATTTAGAGATATTGGGAGCTAGTAGCGATCATTTGCTTCTCGACTGTAAAAACTCTTATTTAAAAGTGGGGGCGGGTGTAAATTTCAACCTGAACTACGGAAGTCTTTTGACGGCGATGACTTCACCTTTGATCAAAAAGCAATTTATTCAATAACACCTAAAGCAATAATAATGACTAAAAAATATCACAACCCCGCACTGCAACAAGAACCGATAGGTGAACCCGCAGCGATTATTGCCCCCAGAGAAAATGAATCTCTTTTTAGATGGATTAAAAGTACTGGTCGATTTATGCCTTATCAATCAGATAAATTTAGCGATCGCAAGGAAACAGATGAACTGGATGATATCCTAGACCAAGATGAAGAAGTAGATCCAGAAGAATAACTTAGAGCTTAGAGCTTTTTGATAACTTTGGTCTTAATCTAGATCAAAGTGGTTTTAAACCTGCTTCAATCTGCCTCGCCACCGTCAAAGCGGAATAACTAACCCCTGCCGTACCCTCCCCTGGATGAGTGGAGTCTCCCACTAGCCAAAGATGCTTAACTGGAGTGCGGTTAGCAAAGCCAAAAGGGCCAAAAGTCTTGATTCGTTGTCCTAATCCACCGACGATCCCTTTGTCTCTAGCGGTATAGTTAGCGAAGGTTCTAGGGGTAGCTGCTTCGGTATAGATGATGTTTTCGGCAGAGAGATCAAAATAGGAATTTAAACGGGCGATCGCCTCATCGGTATATTGTTGTTTAATCTGCTCATAGTTTCCATCTTTCCACCATAGATCTACATCAGTAAAAGAAGAGGCAATCAAAGTTGCTTGTCCGTCGGGCGCGCGTCCATCTCCAGGCTTGCTTACAGAGACAAACAAAGAGTTATTTTCGCCAATTACTTCATCTTGGTTATAAAGAAACTGAAGATGGGGTGAACAGTCTTGAGGGATTGCCTCTCGTTTGACTCCCAAATAAATTACAAATGCCCCTGATGGTTGGGGTAGCTTTTCCACGCGACGCTGGTAGTTATGCAGAATTCGATCGTTAGTCAACCTGACTAAATCCTGTGCCGTAACGTTTGCTACTACTTCATCCGCCGATTCTGTCCAGGTTTCTCCTTTTTGGTTCTGTACCGTAACTCCTGTAACTTTTCCCGACTTAGTATGAATCTGCTTAACGGTATGTCGCATTAAAAGTTTACCACCGTATTTCTCTAAACCAGCTACCAGGCGATCGCTCAATACCTGCATACTGCCTTCGAGATGAAATAGTCCTTGGGGTGCTTGGGAAACGGCTAAGGCTGTGGCGGCATAAAGTAAGGCTGTCTCTTCTGTTCCCACTTGGGAATATAGTTTTAGCTGTAGATCTAGAAAGGTTTTTAAGCGTTTATTGTCAGCCAAACCATAAAGCTTTAAAGCATCAGCTACAGTCATTAAGGCAAAAGGCAGGGTAATTAAGGTATCTGGTCTAACTGCCGAGATTAACTGCCATATATCCCAGACACTGCGAGGGGGAAGCACGGGATCTCGCCCCTGAAAACGCCAGCTTGCCTCAAATAACCGATTTAATAGATGCCAAAAAGGCTCACTTCCAGGAAATTGCCTTTGTCTTTCCTGTTGCCATTGTTCCGCATCACGCCAAACACTAATTGGCTCAGTCTCTCCAGGTAAGAAAACCGCACAGGCAGGATCGCAATAGCTAGCTGTTGGCGGGTCAATTTCTAACTCCTCAAAAATACGGTGATGAATACCTCCAGGCTCTAACCCCGCTACCTGAGTCGCTCCCACATCAAAGGTAAAACCACGACGTTTGAAAGTCGAAGCACATCCCCCTGGCACAATTGCCCGATCGAAAACTGTCACCTGATAACCACGTTTAGCCAATAATGCTCCTGCCGTTAAACCACCTATTCCAGCACCAACAACTATGACACGAGATTTTTGTCGATCTTTTGGAGCGATCGCCAAGGTAGGAAGCAGTTCATTCGTCATAAAATAAATTTCATATTTCCTTTTAATTAATTATTGGCTTTAATCAGTTCATAAAACAAGATCCTCGTGGCTTTAAACAGAATTCTAATTAAGCTATCTTTACCTTTAACGGTTTTTCTCAGTTCTTGATAGCGATCGCTTAATTGTTTACCAATGTCGTTGCCGATTAAATTCCCTTTACGAGATACCAGACAATAAGCCCAAGCGTAAAGGTGAGATCTAACCATCGAGTTACCGTGAAACTTGCGCTCAAAGCTTCCCCCTGACATGGAATAGCTAAAAGATAAGCCTAAACAAGCTTGGAACTTTCTTAAAGAGCGATCGCGCTTTTGGCGTTTACCTTTGCTAGTTTCATATTCAATCCACGATTGACCATCTACTAAAAATTTATCGATTGGATAGAGATTAATCAACAAAATTGCCCTGCAAGAAGTGGCAAACTTAAAGCGATCAAACACTTGGTTATAAACATCAAACTGAGGTAGTGCAATTAAATTGTCAAGTTCTTCTAAATGCTTGCTATATCTAAGTTCTAAGTCAATAATTGTCTGAGAATGATGGCGCGTATAAGTGCTTATTTGTATGCCTAATTCTGGTGCAATAGAAAGCTTGTACTTATTGTCATATCTAAAATTGGAGTGGTTAAAAGCTAACCAATAAATAATTGGCGTATAACCTTTTGTTGTCGATCGCGTCATGGTGTGACGTGCGATTTCAGGGAATTCATAGCTTAATCTCTGACGTAATTGTGAAACTAAGTTGGTTCTTAGTTTTTGGAGCTGTTCTTTTTGATTAAATAACCCTCTAATTCTCATGATAGTTAGATCGTGGTTTAAATTGATAAACCGCTTTTGCCCGTGAATATTGACAAACTGTGGATCGAAATAACAAGCTGTCAGACACAAAGCATCTTCCTCATCACGTTTGTTAGTAAATCCATAATGGGAGCGTTGACCAGACAAGTCTGTATGCCCGATCCAATAAATGAGAATGTCATATTTTTGTGCGACCATTACCCAAAATTGACTGTACCAATAGCCCGTTGGTTCTAAAACTATACCCGTTGGCTTGAGGGATAGTAATTTCTCTACGCCCAATCTAGAACAATCGACTTTGTGGAATTGTTTGGTATTTTTTAGCTGTTTATAGCGCTGCTGAATGTTATCAGGAAATTCAGATATACAGCACAAAACAGCCGATCCGCGACCGACATCAAGCCCGATTATTCGATTCATGTATTATGGAAGTTAGATAAAAAATAAAAATCTCGGATGGCTTGTGAAACTCCCAAAGGTAAATTACCTTTTTCCTTTTATAAGCACTTTGTTCGAGATTTTTTAATGGGAATTTTGGCTTAGGAAATATGAAAGCACTGAGTTTAACTACTGGCTTATTTCTTAACGAAAGCCAATACATCCCATACAGGATAGGTTGGAATTACCCCGCGACTATAGTGATTACTAAAGTTTCGATCGCTGTTCCAAAGCGATACTCATCAGGCGGTTAACTTCATTTTTGACTAAAACAATTGCTTGCTCGATATCATCTTCTGTACCCACAAAAGTATTATCTGAATCGGCTACCTGAATAAAATAGCGATGTGTACCGTTACTTAAAGTGAGTGAACCACAGACTGTAAAAGGACTATCGGCAATGCGAGCGCCGATCTGATATTTTGGTTCATTCATCAACAAAACTATCTTCCGAATTCATCATGTTGTTTATATATTCTATTTTTTGAGATGAGCTTAAAACTACGCCATATTTTTGCTTCATCTGTTGATCTTTATATGCCCAAAATGTTTCAATGCCATAAGTATCAATAAATGAGCGCATTAACCAGTATGCACTACGGGTATTTGTGGCAGTAACAAACGCCATCCAATCAGTAAGGCTTTCTGGTGGTATATTTTGAGATCTCAACTTATGTAAATCGTAAATAATTTCACTCATGGTTTAAAAAGGTGGTTGGTCAGATTCAATACCCAAAGCTTGTTCTACTTTAGATTTTAGTGATGCGATCGCCACTGCTTCATCATCATTCTCATCTAGTTCTACCGATAGCTCAAGGCGTTCTGATTCATAGTTACCCAAGTTTTTTACTCGCTGGTAAGTTATTGTCTTAAATTTCATTTAACTCCATAGCTTTGTCGCTAGCAATCATAAGAGACAATTAAAGGCATCAAGTGTTTCAAAATTCCCGTTCTGAGGACGCTTGGTGTTTTTTGTTGTCTCAATACATGAAGTCTACCTCATCTAGTTTCAAAAAACAAGATGTTGACTTCATGAAGTTTACTTCATATTATGAAAGATAATTCCAAAAAGGAAAAAACACCCGTGAGAGTATTTAGAGAAGAGCTAGGACTAACCCGTGTTGAGCTTGGTAGGCGTATAGGGCTATCTGAAAGAAGTCTTGCTGATATAGAACTAGGTAACTCTACTCCAAAGCTTGAAACGGTTGTTGCGCTTGCTCGTGAATGCAAAAAGTCTCTGAAGGTAATGATCAAAGCATTAGGAATTGATGTATCTGGTATTCCTGACGATGACTAAAAACAGAGGCTCGTAAAATTCAAGCCTACGAGCCTCTGTTAACCAATTCAATGTTGATTAAATAATAACAATGACGTGGAATAAAAAAAACGATCAATTTGCCCTAGCCTGTGGGTTAACAAGACAATCAACGTTGCTAATGCTCCGTTGGATACTAAGAAGAGCCAAGCCTAACGAAGTAGGTGAAATCGAAATTGACTTAAGGATATTTAACGCTTGGGTAGCTAAAAATCGCGGTAGACCATTTGACCCCAAAACAATCCGTGAAGCGATCGCTCAACTAGACGAAAAAAGTCAAGGACTAGTTTTAATCACAAAATCTTACACTCCGTGGATTAAGAAAATTCTCGTCCGACCGCTAGAAAATGTGTTGCAGAATAATGCCCAAGAACAGGGAAAATACCCCAAGCTGAAAACGTCCAAGCCTGTGTATAGCGATGCTTCAAAAGAAAAGCTCAATAGACTACTACAACATAATATATCTAAGCTTGCTGACCTATTGAGTAAGATCGGTCTTATCTATAACCACTGTTCCTTAAAGCGTATTTGGGCAATTGCTGGACAAAAATTTGATGAAATAGAGCGCGGTATTGAGCTAATGCTCTATCAAAACAGCATTAAACCTGGATCGATAACTAATCCTCAAGCATGGTTAATCAGTTGTTTAAAGAATAGATGGTTTGAATCATTCGATTTAAACTACTCGCCAGATTTACCAAAATTTGAAAGCGTAAAAGAAATATCGCGCTTTGTCAGAGAAGTATTTCAAGGTGATAAATTATGTCCCGAATAAGTAGCAAAGTACCTGAACGTTATTTGGCAACAGCTAAAAAGCAAGCTATTAAGAGGATAAATCAAGGTGAGTATGTAAGCGCCTATGCTTACTTTGAATTTGCATTGTTTGAACATGAAGCGTTCAAGCATCATCTTCCACTAACAAAAGCGATGCTGATAGCCAAAGAACTACAATCTGGATTAACCCTAGACAAAAACGTTTTAATCGAACATATCAAAAAAGATTTTTAACTAGTATTGGACTAGCAGACTTGTCTGCTAGTCCCCAATTGGAGCAAGCATATGTCAGAGCAATTGTGTCTCTTTAAGACTGATAGCGACAGCAATCCTGTGTCGCTATCAAATACTGATAGCGACATACAAACCAAGAAACAACAAGCGATCCAAAAATATCTAGACCGCGCGGTAGATAAAGAAACAACGGCTTGTGTGAGTAAATATTCTCCTGGTAAACGAAAAACAGAATACTATCGTTTGTCCTACCGCGTGGGATTAAAAATGAAACACATCCACATCAAAGGAGGTAGTACCATCGCCGAGCTGGCAAATTACCGAGCCAATGTTTTACAGGCAATGATTGACCGTGGTGCAGAATTATCAGAGGTACTAGCAGCGGTCGCGACTTTTAATAGTGGTGGCTAATCGATAGTGAATGATTTTGCGACTACTATTATTTGAGATTGTTAATCTGATTAATTTTTCCTCTAAGTAGCCGAGCTTAACCAAGTGTCGGCAATGAGTATGAATTACATTGACGTGTTGGTCTATCAGCTTAGACAAAGCTACAGCACTAATCCAATCTGGATTTAACGCAAAATAGTCTTTAATTTGCTCGCGGTTAAAGATGCCTATTTCTTGCGCGGTCATTTTATCCATAGCTAAATACTCAGCGTGGCGATCGCTCGCTTGCATTCACGCGGATCGTTATCGAGATAATGTCTCACGGTCTGAATGTTCATGCCCATGGTTTCAGCAATAGTGACAATTTCAATCCCTGACTTTCTCAAGCTATTAATCACCCAACGGCGCGAAGAATGAGTTGAGTAACCAGATAAACCAAGTTCATCAAAAATAGCTCTCCAATACTTATCAACCGCGCGTAAACTGATATGCCCGATCTCACTATCTGAGGGAAATAAATAACCTACCTGTGACGCTGGCGTATAAGCTTCAAGATAAAACTTCAAATCTGGATGAACTGCTACTTGACGGGTAGCAGCCAATCCATGTTTTGTGGCTTTTCTCGTAGTCGCTGCAAAGGTAATAGTATCAAGTACTTGACCATTTTTATCATACACATCACTCGCTTTTAACTGGACAATCGCGCCCATGCGTTCGCCCGTAAACAGCGAGATTTCAAAAATCAACCTTTGAGTCGGAGATTTGAGACGCGATCGCATTTGACGAATAATTTGCGGTGTCCAGATAGCCGCTTGACCTTTGCCGTGATTTTTCATCTTTAAAAAGAGGTACTGGAATTGTATTCAGATATCTACAATTCCAGTACTAGCAACCAATTAAAAGTAAATATAAGTGGCTCAATAGTACCTGTAGCAATGCTTATCGACATCAGTAAAGGTACTTGTTCTATGTAGAAGCAGTACTAATTATTAATAGTTGAAATGGGCATAGTAGGAAAAATTAACTAATTTTCTACTTATGGCAGATTTAACCCTAGCTCAAAGATTTGGTTCAAGCGTTGCTTTAAATGCGACTACTAAAGTTCTCTCAATTGATTTAAATAACCTTACTACCATCACTATCGCTGGCGTTAACTACGGTCTAAATATTTCAGCTTTGACCGATGCCAATAAAAATGATTACGCTTCAAAAATCTTGTGGTCATTACTGCTTCTATCTCAAGCTAATCAACCCGCCGATAACAATGATGAGACGGTCAAGCTTTATATGACGAACCAAGGCAAGCGCAACATTACCCGCAATAGCGTAAACCAATTTGGCTATCAGCTATTGACGACCGCCTATCAAAACGATTCATTAGGCGTAACTTTAGATCCTGATAATATCTCCTAATGGGTAACTGGCACTGTGTATCTTCAAGTTGTGCTGAGGTGGTTTATCAACAGTATGAACCGCCTAGAATTCGCTGGCGCTACCCAGGAGAAGTTTGGAAAGAAATAATCGGTACTGATTATTTGATTAAAAAACAAAATTGGTATGGTGGTCAAAATCCAAATATTCAATATCAACTTAAGTATGGCCAAGCGATTACTAGTAGCTCTGGATTTTTTGGATGGAGTATTTATTACTCAAATCAATCAACATTAATAACTCCGCCTATCTCTAATGTAAGATTAAATATTGCGGGTAACCTAACTGAAGTATTAGAACATTGGGCGTTTAGATCTATAGGCTCTGGAAATCCTCCACCAGATGGCAATAGGAATCGCTCTTATTCTGTAGATGTTGTTGACGCATCAAATGAATGGAAAAGATGGCTTACCATTACTAGCTCTAGCGGATTGAAAGTGTACGGTTTTGAACCTGCCAACGGTTCAATAGAAGAAAATGCTGGTAGTAACAACTGTACTTTTACAGTTTATAAAAACGACACAATAGTCTATCAAGAAACTCGCGAATTCTGTCCTGAAGTTGAAAAAATACCTTGCAAACTTAGTGATGTTAGGCATTCAATCAAGATTGAAAAACTACCTTTTCTAGAAAAAGTTGAGGTAGTTCCTTATCAATACAGCGTTTACCGCGCTCCTGGTATTCCTGCACCAATAGTTCAAGCCGATCAAATTCCTGCTGAATGCCTAAATATCTACAACAACGCTATTTATGTTATTCCACCGTCTGGACAAGGTATATATCCTAACGCTACACCGTTTGATAGCTTTATTGCTCAAATCTGTTCATACCCTGGTTGCCCTGCTCCTGAATACACCGTAATTTGTGATTGTCAGTGTCAATCTTGTCCTGATGGCACTTGTCCGATTGAATGTGACGATCATATCTGTTGCTACAACGACTATGGTGTAAGCGTTGCCCAGATTCCTCAAGCTGATTATTGCGGAGGGAATTCATGAATTGTGATAACCTTTGCACCGCTGCTAAATGCGAAGAACTTGAAAATCGTCTTAATGCTTTAGAAATTGCGCTAGAACTATTACAGGCATCGTTTGAAGCACATACAAATCAAGATATTCCCGAAGCGCATAACTATGAAGAGCCTGAAGTGACGGTTAGTCTAGCTGCTAGCGAAGATCGAGATTTAAAAGTCTTTGTAGCGGTTGGCTCAAAAAATGACAGCGAGACAATTAAACTACCAGAACCTGAAGTGACAGTTAGTTTAGCTGCTAGCGAAGATCGAGATTTAAAAGTCTTTGTAGCGGTTGGCTCAAAAAATGACAGCGAGACAATTAAACTACCAGAACCTGAAGTGACAGTTAGTTTAGCTGCTAGCGAAGATCGAGATTTAAAAGTCTTTGTAGCGGTTGGCTCAAAAAATGACAGCGAAACAATTAAATTGCCTACTCAACCAATAGATTTTGATCCAGTCATTCCTTTTATATTAAATCGTCTCAAGTTAGAAATTAGACCTGAAATTGAAGCAGAAATTAAAGCAGAAATTGAAATAGCAATCGATCAAAAATACCGCCCTTCTAACTTGAGACTTGATGGCAGTTTCCAGTCAGAGATGTTGATTTTAACTGTAGCTGATGGCGAAAGTCAAGATACGGCAACTATTTCAATTCCTTTAGATGAACGTGACGGAATTGACGGACGTGACGGAATTGACGGAATTAACGGAGTTGATGGACGCGACGGAGTTGACGGAATTGATGGAATTAACGGAGTTGATGGACGCGACGGAGTTGACGGAGTTGATGGAATTGACGGAATTGACGGAGTTGATGGACGTGATGGAATTGACGGACGAGATGGAATTGATGGACGCGACGGAATTGATGGTGCTGACGGACGAGATGGACGCGACGGAATTGATGGTGTTGACGGACGAGATGGACGCGACGGAATTGATGGTGGTGGAGGTATTGAGTATGACGGCTGTGGCATCGAACTAAGTTACAAAGACTCAGAGTTAACCGCATTACTTACCGTCGGACAATGTACTAGCAGCTCAAAAACTAAAATCATGGAATTTTCGCCGATTCAAGTAGAACGAATAACCTGTGTTAATGGCGTTGCCGAATCAGAATTTGTTGGCGTGGCAGTCATTAAAGGCACTGAAGCAGCCGAATTTGAGGCTTATACAGCACGTGCAGCAATTGCTCGAGCGCAGTGTGAATTAGAACCTGTAGCTGCTGTACCTGAATGGTGGCAGCTACGGCCTGAAGGGCATCGACCACAATTAATTGTGCATTTTGGCGAAAAAAAACCAGATGACAAAATAGGCAAGGCAATGTATGCCCTAACTATTCCTCATTGGTACGGATCGAAAGATGACGCTAAAAAGATTAAATTTGAGTGGCGTAAAGGTTCAGTCGAAGGAATATTAACCCTCAAAGACAACAGCAAAGTCATTGTTAATGCTGTCTCCAAGTCAGAATGTGAAAGAATTCTAGGCATTGCCAAAAAAAGAATATCAGCGGCAATGTTAGTCGATAGCTTTACCAAAATTGGCGATCGCAAAGGACAACCTTTCAAACAAATTACAGTTAAGCCAAAAGTTGCTCGTTATTTTCCGACGGGAACTAAGTCGATGTTACCTGAATGGGTGGTACAGCTTGATTAGCCATAACATTAAATCCAAATACGATTACGATCTTGATGAATACTTTGTAAAGTATGCAGTACCATTGACTGAAGCAATCGACAAGCTTAATTATTCGCGTTCGACTTTAATTCGCAAAATTAGAATGCATCGCTTACACGGCTTTAAATGTAAGGGTAAATGGTATGTAATAATTTTCCCAACCAAATAGTTAAGAGTGCCATAACGTCAGTGCCTTAAGCCCCAACCGTCGAAAGCGTTTACAGTTGGTTAATACAGCAGTTAGAAAAGTGTGACGACTTAATCAACATATCTAACAATCAATATGACTGTTTTTACCCCTGGCACTGGCACGATCCAAGCCAGTACATATGAAGCTGCTGCTTTAGTAGCTGCTCAAATGCTTCAAGACCTTGAAGGCACTGATGTTAATAACATTGCAGTTAACTACTTTACTGGTGATAACGTGGTGCAAATTCAATGGGCTGCACCAATCGCCACAAGTTTAGTAGCTGGCAAACTGGAAATTGCTTCTGTTGACTATATAACTTATGGCGGGTTCGTATCAGGAAACAGTCTTAGTGCGACTGGATTACCTGCTGCTCTATTAGAGATTTTTCAAAACTTGCAAGAATTAGAAAAAGTTCAACAAGATCCAGAAAATCCTGATGTTTTAAACAGAGTCCAAATTTCTATCGATCTTGACGCTCTTACGGCAACTGTTAACGCTGAATTACCCATTAGTTTTACTGCTAGCAATGGCGCGGTACAAATTTCTGCTGTTGCTTATTTAGCAGATCGAGTAGTACAGGAGGGATAATAACATGGCTATTGTAAAATCTGTCGGCGATCCTTTGGGTAAAGATAATGAACCTGGATCTGACGCTAATGTAGACGTTAAAGAATACGTCAAATATATTGTTGAATCGACTAAGCATTGGTTTTATGCACCAAAAAATAAATACAAGGATATTGCTAAATCTTTGGGATTGAAAGAAGTCGATCCTAATTCCGCAAAAGGCGAAGAATCAACTAAGTTAGCTAACGGATATGGTTACATTCGTCTAAAAGCAAGGTTGAAAAATGGTGCAACCATGTCTTTAATTTGCGATCCTGAAAAAGTTGGCTCAGCTATAACTACTGCTAAAAGCGCAGGTGCAGCATCTAAAAAGATTTATGGTGTTGCTGTCTGGTGTGAGAGGCAATTTTTACAAGATCACTCCTTTTGAAGTGACTACCAATCAAGGTGCGGTGCGGGGTGATTTTGGTGTTCATTTGGATGCTAATGCTCCAGGTTAACTTGGTTGTATTGTCATGGATTGGCACAATTTTAAAGATTTTGAAGCGCAAATTTGGACTCTTAGAGACAAGGAAAAAGTTCAACAAATACCCTTACATGCCTTTTATAGCTAATGTTGAAAAATTATAACGTGCCAGATCTAGCTTGGAAATTTACCAGTTTTGGTTTTATGTTGTTTTTGGCTGGAGCTGGCTGGTCTATTTCCCAAGCTAAAGTTTATGAGCTGCAACTAGCTAATTACAAGCTGGCAGTAGGATTAGCGATCAACGATGTAGCCGCAGCGTCAACAGCGTTAAAAGATGCTGCTAAATCTTTGCCTCCCAAGCAACAAAAAAAGATTCAGGCTCTTACTGATGAGGCTAATGAAAAACTAGAAATTGTGGCTGATGAGTTAGACCCATTATTAATTGAGTAACAAGCATTATCTTGGGGTTTCTTAACACTTAATTATATTTTAAGGACAAAAATGCTCTGTTGCTTTGCAATTTGGCAATTATCTAAGGATCTGCACAAAAAAAACGCCTTCTCAAGCGCCTTAAATCTGATTGAGATAATTTGGTTTTATTGCAAGACACCTGCCAAAATATTTTTAATACCTTCGCCGCCTTGACTTTGAGTAAAAGACAAAATGATGGGAATAAATTTAGTCGCCATGCCAGGATTTAAACCAAGTTGACTAAACCCAGCAGCCAAACCAGCCATGTTAGCTAACTGTCCGCCACCACTGTCACCCCCCATCATGCCAGCCAAGCCACCAATTGCTCCTGCAATACCTGCTCCACCAGCAGGAGCTTCGCCAATTAAATTACCAATGCCAGGAAGAGCATTAGCTACTTGAGCAAAATCACCAGCTCCTAGCTGTTCTTGTGCCATTTTAAAAATGAGTCCAGCACCACCTTTAGCTTGACTCTCATCAACGCCTAGACCTTGGGTTAATTGTTGAATTAATTCCATATTTCATCTAATTTAAACTTTTCTCTCGTAATCATGCCAGAGAGTCCAGAAAATTTAAAGAAAGAAATGCTTAAAAAAACCGTATAAATTAAAACATTTTGATAAATCAAATGAATTGTGTTACAAATTCATAACCACTAGATAAAGTTGTGATTAAGTTTAAATTTGTTAAACTTGCCTTATCAGAAAATTTTCATCTATTTGGTTAGATTGACTCTGTAACCAAGAGCATAATGTATCATTTGCTTCAGTAACTATTTCGATTTAAGTTTTCTTAGGGAGAAAAATATGAAAGTTAAATATTTAGGAACTTTATTTGCTGCTTCTGTTTTGAGTTTGGGTCTCCTCACCTCTTGTGCGACTCCTGAAGGTGGTCAAACTGGTGGAGACGCACCAGCAGATTCTACCGCACCAGCAGATCCTGCTGCACCAGCGGATCCTGCCGCACCAGCAGAAGGTACTGGTCAATAGAAGCTAAATTTAATCAATTGTCAATATCGATTTGAGGAGCTAGAGCAGCATTTTGTTCAACTCCTCATTTTTTTTGCGTGGAGATATAGCAATACTAGACAATGTTAGGTCGTTTTTGTACTACTACCTACTAACCACTACCATCGATCGATAATCTAGAAGGATAGTCACCCCCTGAATGAATCTTGATGGTAATGATGCCATGATCGATCTGACGAGATTCATGAGGTAATTTGCCATCGCCTGAATTGAGAGGATAAGCTGGAAAACAAGCTCCACTGAGACTAAGACGTAAGCGATCGCCTGCTGGAATATACATACAGGTTGGTTGTAGGGGGATTTTGAGTGAGTCGATCTGAGAATTTGGCGCAACTACTCGAATATAGCCCTGAGTAAAGTTAAATACTGCTCCATTTGGATTTACTGTAGATAAGACGGCACAGATGTCAAAGCTAGGATTATTAGTCGTGTAGTAGATTTCTAAGGTTATTGTTCCTGTTAGATGTAAATCTGATTCTAAAGCGGGGGAGGTGTAGGTCAGAATATCGGCACGACAGTCTAAAAGCGATCGCTCAAAAGAGCCACTAGGATAGGTAGCATGTCCCCCTAATGCGGGTACTGGTCGCCCAGGATCGTGAACTAAAATATCTGTATTGTTGTCAAATTCAGTAACTATCTCGCCCAGATCGGTAACGATTAGTTCTTGAGGAGAAGGATTGGCAAACTCTTCGTATTGCCACAACATGCCACTATCTTCTCTGACACCAGCTAAACCATCACTCGCTAGGTAAAAGGTGGTTTGCTCGCTAGGTAAACTATTAAACTCTCGCCAGCTATTGCTGCCCATTTCAAATAGACAGATAGTTGATTCTTCTAGTAATCCTGTATCAATGTCTTTTAACCAGTGATCGAACCAGCGCACTTGAATTTCGTCAATTGGGTTTTGCGCTTCCACACCATAGTTCACCTCACCCAATTTACTACCCCAGGGAAGATGCGCCCAAGGCCCGATTAAGAGATGCTGGGGTTGGCTACATTGAGCAATCATTGCCTGATAAAGATTCATTGTTCCCCGAAGATAGGGATCGAACCATCCCCCAACATGAAGCATTGGCAGATCTACCCGATCTAACCAATATTTTGGCGATCGCTTTTGCCAATATTCAGCAGTAGCATCAGGATTATGCAACCATTGATGATAAAAGGAGTCGGGAGCTAATTCTTGCATTAACTCAGGATTAGCAGCAATAGAGCCATTTAAGGGCAGATTATGGGATGCTGCTTTGAGTTTTAAATAGGCTGCTTCATCTCCTTTAAGGCGCGCCGTTTCGACTGCCAGTTGAATTGCCCAGGCAAGATTAGCCCATAAACAAAAAGCACCGTTTTCATAAGCCCAATCGCTGTGTAGATCGTAGGCTACCATTGCTGGGGCGATCGCTTTTAAACAGGCTGGCTGATGGGCAGCGGTATACAGCTGAGTCATACCCTGATAGGAAAAACCATACATCCCGACTTTGCCAGTGCTGTACGGTAAGCTTGACACCCAGTTAATCGTATCTAAGCCATCGGCAACTTCATGGGTAAAAAGATCGAACTCTCCTTGTGATGTTCCTCTTCCTCGTACGTCTTGAATGACGACAATGTATCCCTGGGCTGCATACCAACGGGGATGAGCATAGACCACCGTTGAGGCGATTTCTCGACCATAGGGTTGACGCATCAAAAGCACTGGCAGCTTTTCTGGCGTATCAGGACGATAAATATCTGCATCCAGCCTCACGTTGTCGCGAGTC
This sequence comes from Pleurocapsa minor HA4230-MV1, assembly GCA_019359095.1. Lineage (NCBI taxonomy): Bacteria > Bacillati > Cyanobacteriota > Cyanophyceae > Pleurocapsales > Pleurocapsaceae > Pleurocapsa > Pleurocapsa minor. The sequence goes on from JAHHHZ010000024.1 coordinate 244,610, forward strand.
AGCATTGATACTGTCTGTTTGCTAATTTTGACCATTGATGATTAATTCAGACTTTTTGACTGGTCGAAATAGATGATTGTGTTCGGGATGATAAAGACGTGAACGAGTCGTTACCGCCTGTTGCAATGCAGGACTAATTAAATATAAAGTTGTCCTGATTAAATTGTTTTCCCTCGTTACCTCAGCCATTTTAGTTAGAGGTACGACCCAGATTTGCTCATCTTGCCAGCCCACACGATAGCAAACTGCCACGGGAGTATCTGCGGGGTAATGTTCTAATAGTTGATCCTGTGCTTTTTCGATGTGGCGGGCAGCTAGATAGAGACATAAACTAGCTTTGTGGGCAGCCAGAGAGGCTAATTCTTCGGTTTCGGGGACAGCAGAGGCTTCACCACTAACTCGGGTAAGAATGATCGTCTGTACTAGCTCGGGAATGGTCAACTCCGTACTAAGTTTGGCAGCAGCAGCCTGAAAAGCACTAATCCCAGGAATCAATTCAAAGGGAATATCTGCTTCAGTAAACGCCTGCATCTGTTCAGCGATCGCACTATATAAAGTTAAATCGCCCGAATGTAGACGCACAACTGATTTACCCTGTCTGACTCGTTCAATTGCCAGGGGAATGATTTGCTCTAGGGTTTTGCTACCCGTTGCCACCAGTTCGGCATCACTGCGAACATCCTCTAGAATCTGCTTAGGTACTAATGAATCAGCATAGAGAATGACATCAGCCTGAATTAGAATTTTATATGCCTTAATAGTCAGTAATTCTGGATCTCCTGGCCCAGCACCAATAATATAGACCGCAGGTTTTAGAGTAATTTGAGTTAAATTCATTCAATCAATATTTGATGAGTTATGGTCTGTAGTTAGCTGATTTTTGAGCATCTGAGTTGGCAACAACATCAGGCAAGGGTCTTCTTAACCAATACAGCCAGGCAAGTATTAAGAGACCAAGAGCGATCGCACTCAAGCTAATCACCTGAGCCATCTTTAAAGGCCCAATCATTAAACTATCGGTACGTAACCATTCAATCCAGACTCGACCCAGACTATAGCCAATTAAATAGACCGCAGCGAGTGTACCAGTTTTGAGCCGATTAGCTCTGGTTAAACCCCAAAAAAAGAGCCACAGTAGTAAGGCAAATATCCCCAGATTCCACAAGGATTCATAGAGAAAAGTTGGATGAAAAAATTCACGGTCAATTAGCTCTAAAGGACGGTATTGAGGAGCAATATATAATTTCCAAGGCAGATCTGTCGGTTTACCAAAAGCCTCAGAGTTAAAGAAATTACCCCACCGTCCAATGGCTTGACCCAAAATGACCGAGGGCGCAACTAAATCTAATAGCTGCCACACAGAAATCTGATTTAGACGGGCAAAAATAATTGTGGCGATCGTCCCACCAATAATTGCACCATGGATCGCAATGCCACCTTCCCACACCGCTAACATATGCCACCAGGGACGTTGGGCATACTGTTGCCATTGAAAAATAACATAATAAAGTCGAGCGCAGGGAATAGCACCAATAACCAACCAAATCGCCAAATCTCCCAAAAGGTCTGGATCTACCCGACGAGCCTTGGCTAAATATTGAGCTAAAGTTATCCCCACTAATACCGCCGTCGCAATCAACAAACCGTACCAACGAAGCACGATTGGGCCTAGCTCAAAAATAATTGGGCCAGGAGATTGAAACTGAACCGAAAAAATCATATCTGTGTAAGTTGGCAAGATAGAGCTGAGGCTAAGTATATTATTCTAAAAGATATTATCTCAGGTTTATTAATTTAAATATATTAGGTCTTTGTTAAAGTTCTTTGTTTATCGCATGGTTTGAGCATCAGGCAGATCGGCAATTTCCAATAGCCGTAAATAACCTTTGAAAAAATAGGGGATGATGCCGCAGGTTAAATCTAGAACATTTTTATCCATCCTGAGCGCCAAATCTCTCAGGGTTTGCTTGCCATTTAATAAGCGAGACATATTGGCAAAAATAAAGTCTGGCAACTGCTGCTGTAAATCTTGACCGCGATGGAGTAGAGGAGCGTGATGGGGCGAACAAGAAGCTAATCCTTTGCTCCCCCAGGTAGACCATGTTGTTTGAGATTCAAACAAAATTTGTTGGAGATTAATCGAGATTAACGACAAACTAAAGCCAGCCTTGAGTAAATAATGAGCCGAAGTAGTCTCAACACTATAATTGAGAGTTCCAGTATATTCTGCTTGTAGCAAATCAAAGAAAATTTCGGCGCTGAGATTACCAATTAAAGCCTGAACCTGTTTTCGTTGAATTATTTTTCGTTGCAGCAATACATTGAGCAAATAGTAATGAGGCGATCGCATTTCGGGCTGATATCTCAGTAGCAGTACTTCCTTATTCACTCCAGGACAATAATGATTAAAGTTTCTCCGCCAAGAACGATTGGCATGATATCCTCCTTCTGTCCACAAATACTCTCCCTGGTGAAAAAACATCTCCCACATCTGTTGCTCGTTTTGAGCTGTGATGGTCAAAATACCAGTAAATTTTTGCCGATGTAGAGAAATTAGTTGTTCCCCTAACTTACTATTTGCACTCATGAAATTTAAACCAAAGTGAGCAAAAAATTGTTTACTGCAAAATTGAACGATTAATTAACCCGTTCTAACATAGCCCATCTCAGAACGGATCAAACCAAGTTTTAAACTCAGGGTCAGACTAGTATGATCGATAGACATCTGTGTATATCTAGAAGACGGTAAGTAACTTAAAAAGGGAATCTCGAAGATATTATTTTACGGGCGATACGTATTCCTTAATTTTCGGGGAAAAAAGCACTGGCTAAAACTCAAGGTAGTATTTACCTTCATCAATTTTGTAAAACACTAGTTCGTCTGAACCATATTCTACAAGTGTTTCTTGGGTTATAGGTTCGTATTTTTTGAGAGCATCACAACGTTCCAACTTGCCTTTAAGCCACATACCAAATATTTGTAGGCTATCTTTAGAGCGAATATTTTTATAGTTAGTGCCTTGTGTTCTCATTGGTATGACATAGCCATCGTCGGTATAAGCTATAAAATCACCTTTGGGATATTCTACTTGTGAAATCAAATCTCTATTCGCTATCAACTCAATTTCATACCAAGGACGCGGTGTGACTATACCTGTCTCAGTGTTTAATCTACCTTTGCCGAAATAAGTATTCAAATTTGACTTAGGTATATCGGCTACTCTGGACAAAGGAAAAATAAATTTTGGCAGATTATTGTTCGATATAGTTTCAGGTTCGTATCTTTTTAATTTCTGCCACTTGTTTTCAATTGTTGATAAAACTTTTTTCTTGCTGCTTGAAACAATATTCCCAGCTCGATCTATTTTTATGGCGTATTCTTGTGAATATAACTCTTCCAGAAATCTAATAATCTCTTCTCGTTGCTGAGGAATTGTGACAGGTAAAGTACACTCAATATTAGTTTTTGTGCCACTAGTAGAAAAGTTAGAAGATCCGACATAAATACTTGATTCAGATTTTTGCTCAAAATAGTAAACCTTGCCGTGATAGCGTCTACCATTTGTAACATATACCCCAGAATCGTTACCGTAGCCTTTAAGTTTAGAGTTAAGCTTAATCAGAGCATCATACTTTTTCTGACTCAAACCCTCATAGAAAGCCATTCCTAGCAGCAAGCGAGAGATTCCACCAGAATTAGCAATTTTAATAAATTCTGACTTATAAGCGTTAATGATATCAAGAGATGCATAACCAGAAGCTATGGTGACGTTTGTAGCTTCTTTAAACTCTGAATCAAGCACCTTAAGAAAATTACCGCCAAAAGCAGCTAAATTGGTAAACATAATTCTGCTTTTACTTTTTCTAAATAAGGTTTGATCGCTTGGGCAAAGGGTAATATGCCAACAGGAGGGACTGAATTGCCTATTTGCCTTCTCACTTCAGTGATTGTACCTTCAAAAATAAAATCATCAGGGTAGCCAAAAAGCCTTGCTCTTTCTCGATTAGTTAGTGGTCTCGGTTCAGAATAATGATAACCCCAAGTACCGCCTCCTCCCGCAGCAATAATTGTTGTGGAAGGTTTATCAGGATCTAAACGTCGGTATACGTGGGAGATCATACCTTTGACATAATGAGGAGAATTTTGGGGAATATCTGTAAAGTTTCCCCCAGGAGGAATAAGCTTGAGCTTCTCAACAGTGCTACTTTTAATGTTTTGATGTTCATTGTTATGTTTTACTCTCTCAACACCATCAAGTGCTTTACCCGACGAAACATAATTTTCGCATTGGTGAGTTGGTTTGGGCAGATCGAAAGTACGATTTATATCTTTCCGAATACCAATAATTAATACTCGTTTCCTAAGCTGAGGCGTTCCATAATCAGCAAAATTAACTAGATAAGGTTTAGTTACGTATCCATATCGTCCCGTTAAAGAAAAATCTTCAATAATTTGTTTAATGGCTTTACCTTTGTTAGCAGTCATCAAACCTTTAACATTTTCGGCAATAAACATTAAAGGTTCTTTGAGTGAGACAAGATTGACAAAGTTTCGATATAGATTACCCCGCTCAGTTGTAATTCCCCCACGCTTCCAAATCATTGAAAAGTCTTGACAGGGAAAACCACCCAGAATCAAATCTGCGTCAGGGATTGTCGAGTAATCAATTTCTTGTATATCTCCACAAACAACGTGCTTGCCTAAATTTTTCGCGTATGTTTCACAGGCTTTTTGATCGATATCGTTTGCCCAGAGAATACGAAATCCAGCTTGACTAAAACCCAAATCCATTCCTCCACATCCTGAAAATAAAGAAACAACATTGATTTTTTCTTCAGGCTTTGGTGTTGATAGTGGTTCATCAAATATAGTTAACTGAGTCATAAATTGAGATAGTTCGGGAAAATCTTGCCTAATCGCTTTGATAGTAGTTTCAGTATTATGCAAGATCTATGACTATATAATCTACAAAATGATTCTTCCTAATATATTTTGCGATCGCGAAGCTAGTCCTTTAAGGAAGCCTAATCGTTCTACCTCAAGAAACACTGCTAATCCTAGTATGATCAGTAAACACTAGCAGATTTAAGACGGTAAGTAATTTAAAATTGGGCAAATTATATTTAGTCGGCACGCCAATCGGGAATCTCGAAGATATTACTTTACGGGCGATACGTATTCTCCAATCAGTAGATCTAATTGCTGCTGAGGACACTCGACGTACGGGTAAATTATTACAGCACCTAGCAATCTCAACGCCTCAAATTAGTTATAACGAACATAATCATCACAGCCGTATTCAAGAATTAATTAACCGTTTACAACAGGGAGCAAGTCTAGCTTTAGTTACTGATGCGGGAATGCCTAGTATCTCCGATCCTGGAGTCGAATTAGTCCAAGCAGCGATCGCCCATCAGATTACCGTAATTCCCATTCCTGGGCCAACAGCCGTAATTAGTGCCTTAGCTGCATCGGGTTTACCCACGGACAGGTTTATTTTTGAAGGATTTTTGCCCCTCAAACAAAGCGATCGCCAAGCTAGATTAGAATTATTCCGTAGCGAAACTAAAACCATTGTGCTGTATGAAGCTCCCCATCGTATCTTGAAGACTTTACAAGATTTGCTTGCCGTAGTGGGCGATCGTAGAGAGATCGTTTTAGCCAGGGAATTGACTAAAATACACGAAGAATTTTGGCGGGGAAACATCGCCGAGGCGATCGACCTTTATACAAATGAGCGTCAACCAAAAGGAGAATATACCCTGGTGATCGAAGGAGCAGCCGAAACTAGTCTAATTAACTCCCAAGCCGAATTAAAACAGGAACTACAGCAGTTATTAGCTCAAGGCATGACGCGATCGCAGGCTAGTCGCCAGTTAGCCAAACTCACTTCTTTATCTAGACGAGAAATATATCAATTAGAAATAGACGATGTTTAATTTGGCGACTAGTTAGATTCACGTACATCGAAGTACACAGATGCATTACAAACAAAAAAATCGATGTTAATTTGAATAAATCCAAATTTATTTAAATCAATATTCGTGGACAATAATAGCTTAAATCCTATTGTGATTAATGGTTTTCTGGGGTTTTGTCTAGGTCTAATGAGTTGTATACCTCAGCCTGTCATAGCAGAATCAGTGAAAGAAAATCGGACTCCAGAAAATCTAGCTCAAAGTTTGTTAACTTCGCCATCTATTGAGCCAATCAAGTCGATAATTGCCCAAAGACAATTAGACCTATCTCAATTTTGCCAAAATTATCCCTACAACTCAAAATGTTCTTCAGTAAATCCTACTAAAGAGCCAAAAAATTTAGAAAATGCCCCTGAAACAGCTCCTGTTCCACAAGCTAAAATTACCAGTGAGCAGAACAAAAGTGGTTGGGCAATTGTTCCCGAAATAAGCACTTTGGGACTTGGAGGACATGTAGTCAAAAGAATCACGCCTAATTTAAATGCGAAATTGGGCGTCAATAACTTTGGCAGGGATATTAATGTCAATGAAACAGAATATGACTATAAAGGCAACTTGAATTTGTTTAATGTTTCGACTCTGGTTGATTATCAACCGTTTAAAAACGTTGGCTTAAGACTTAGTAGTGGCTTGGTCTTTGGTAATAACAATATTCAAGGAACGGCAGACGTTTCTGAACGAGTTGCTAATGAACTAGGGACAGTGGAAATTGGCGGTCAAGACATTGATATTCGAGACCTAAATATTGAAAACTTGGCTTCTATTGATACTGATATTGAGATTAATGAAGGTGTTTCTCCCTATTTAGGTATTGGAGGTGGTAATGCCGTCAAGCCTGGTAAAGGATTCGGATTTTGGTGGGATTTGGGAGTAGTATTTAGTGGTTCTCCTAATGCCGAAGTGACGAGTAATTTTTCGACAGATATCCCTGCGGAACTTCGAGAGGAAGTGGTGGCAGCAGCCGATGAAGCGCTTAAGGATGAAGAAAAAGACCTTAATGAAGCATTAGACATTATGGGTATTTATCCAGTGTTGTCTTTCGGACTTTCCTATCAGTTTTAATCTTTATTTTCGCATATAGCTCTTAGTTCTTAGCTTTTAGCTCTTAGCTTCTTGCTCAATAACCTTATCCGAAGGTGTACCCTTTAGGGCAACGGGGGGAACACTAAAGTATTTGCCCTAAAGGATTCACTAAAGTATTTGCGAAGCTTATCCTTTAGGACTAGCTACGCGTCGCCCTACGGTCACGAAGCTTATCCTTTAGGACTAGCTTCCCTAAAGGACTAACTCCTTACGTCGCGTCGCGCGTCGCCCCCGCAACGGTTTCTTGAAGCAGTTGCTAATGGGGGAGACCCCCAAGACCGCACTGCTTCGCTTTTCGCGCTTTTAGCTATCAGCTTTTTTATTTGATTTACCAGCGCCAAAAAAACAATTAATGGTAATTTAAATAAGACTAAACTTAGCGTAATTATTTTGTGAAGACTAATAAGGTACACAGTTCCGTAATCCCAAGTTCCCTAGGATTCTGTCTAGGTTTGATTAGCTTTGTAGCCCAACCTGCAACAGCAGAATCAAAAAATACGCATCAGACTAAAGCCAATCAAGTTAAGCCAATCACTTCAATTCAACCATTAGTTTCGACTCAAGCCCAAGATTTATTATCACCATCATTTGGGAGTCAGTTTACTAGGACAACTCAAGCAAGGGAAGGATTAGCCCAAAGAGAATTAGATTTAGATCAATTTTGTCAGAATTATCCTTACAATTCTAGATGCTCAGGGGTGACTCCTTCTGCTGAACCTGGAGTAGAGAATAATCCTGTTGAGATTCCTGTACCACAAGTTGACAGCAGCACTACCGATTCCAAAAGCGGTTGGGCAATTGTTCCCGAAGTCAGTACCCTAGGACTTGGCGGGAGTATAATTCGCAAAATTACTCCTAATTTTAATGCCAGGGTAGGACTCAATGCTTTTACAACGGGTATCGATGTTAATGAAACAGAATTTGACTACGAAGGAGACTTGAATTTATTTAATGTTTCTACTCTGATTGATATTCAGCCATTTAAAAGTTCTGGCTTTAGACTCAGCGCGGGGTTAATTTTAGGCAATAATAATATCGAAGGTACGGCAGATGTTTCTGACCGAGTTGCCGATGAACTAGGGGAAGTGGAACTTAATGGAGAGAATATTGATATTCGAGACTTAAATATTGATAATTTGGCCACTATTGATGCCGATATTGATATTAACGACGCTGCTGCTCCCTATGTGGGAATCGGTGGAGGTAATCCCGTAGGAGCTGACAAAGGATTAGGATTTTGGTGGAATTTGGGAGTAGTATTTGGTGGTTCTCCTGAAGCTGAAGTGACTAGTAATTTTTCTGCTGAAATACCCGCAGAACTGCGGGAAGAGGTGGAAGCTGCTGCCGATAGAACATTAGAAAATGAAGAAGAAGATCTTAATGACGAACTAGATCTGCTAGGTGTTTATCCAGTGGTGTCTTTAGGATTTTCTTATCAATTTTAAAACCTAATTGTCTTGTTTGGAGATCTTTGATCATCATTGGCAAGTTCCATTACGAAACTTTGCAACAGTTGTACTACCAATAGCTATTGTTTTAATGTGACAGTTATTGCCTAATGAATATTTTCTTCCTCTATGACTGTTTTTCCTCACCAAAAAGCAAAAGCATTAAAACCTGGTAGTCGCCGTCCTGCGAAGGAACTCTGTAGCGAGTGTGGGCTTTGTGATACCTACTATGTGCATTATGTTAAAGATGCCTGTGCTTTTCTCAATCAACAGATTGCTGAATTGGAAATATTGGCACATGGGCGTAGTCGAGACTTAGATAATCAAGATGATCTGTATTTTGGGGTTAGCCAAGAAATGATGGCAGCTCGCAAACAACAGCCAATTGAGGGAGCGCAATGGACGGGAATCGTTAGTGCGATCGCCTGTCAGATGTTAGAACAGGGTCTAGTAGAAGGGGTCGTCTGTGTGCAAAACACCGCTGAAGATCGTTTTCAACCTTTCCCTGTCATTGCCAGAACTCCCGCTGAGGTTTTGGCTGCTAAGGTCAATAAGCCAACTCTTTCCCCTAATCTCAATGTCTTAGAGCAGATTGAGCAGTCAGGTCTAAAGCGTCTGCTGGTAATTGGGGTTGGTTGTCAAATTCAAGCTTTGCGAGCAGTGGAGCAAGAATTAGGTTTAGAAAAGCTTTATATTTTGGGTACACCCTGTGTAGATAATGTTAGTCGCCAGGGTCTCCAAAAATTTCTCGATACTACCAGCAGATCCCCTGAAACAGTTGTGCATTATGAGTTTATGCAGGATTTTCGCATTCACTTTAAGCATGAAGATGGTTCAATCGAGAAAGTACCGTTTTTTGGTTTAAAAACCAATCAGCTTAAGGATGTCTTTGCTCCTTCTTGTATGAGTTGCTTTGATTATGTTAATTCCCTAGCTGACTTAGTGGTGGGTTATATGGGTGCGCCCTTTAAGTGGCAATGGATTGTGGTGCGTAACGAAACGGGTAAAGAAATGTTAGATCTAGTTAGAGATCAGCTAGACACTCAACCAGTCATGTCCAAAGGCGATCGCCATCAGGCCGTACAGCAAAGTATTCCTGCCTACGATAAGGGTGTAACTCTGCCCATGTGGGCTGCTAAGCTAATGGGGGTGGTAATTGAGCAAATTGGGCCTAAAGGACTAGAATATGCGCGTTTTTCCATTGATTCTCACTTTACTCGTAACTATCTTAATTTAAAACGTAATTATCCCCAGAAATTAGAGCAGCACGTCCCCGAATATGCTAAAAAAATCGTCGCCCAATATAAGTTGCCAGAGTAACCAGTAGAGGTAAACATTGATTCTCGAAGATGAGCCGACAACATGAATTGAGTAAAGATAGCTAAATATTCTTGTCATGAGACAGATTAAGGAATACACTCCATACGAGATAGCTATAACAGTTAATACATGGTGAAATCTTTTTTAAATAAGCAACAAAATAGTAATTTGCTCTGGTATCGAGAGCTACTAATGGTATTGATTAGGCGCAGTCTCAAACGAAGATATCGTGGTTCTTTTTTGGGGATCTACTGGTCTTTACTCAATCCCTTGGCAATGACAGGGCTATATACGGCAATTTTTGGCGCTGTTTTTGCTAAATACTATGGTGGCTCTAATCTAAATTATGTATTAGCTGCATTTACTGGTTTGGTGGTAGTCAATTTTTTTTCCGCCTCAACGGCTATGGCTCTAAGTAGCGTCGTCGAAAATGGCGCGATGGTAAATAAAATTCGGCTACCTTTAGCGATATTTCCCTTAGCAGCTATTGGCGCAAACGTATTTCAGCTATTATTAGGTACTTTACCTTTATTAATTATTGTTACTTTAGTTATTTCTCATAGTCTGGTGAACACGATCGCTTTATTCCTACCCCTGACGGGCTTAATTTTGGTCTGTACTGGAGTTGGTTTGTTGATGAGTGGACTTTATGTTTTCTTTCGCGATCTGCCTTATTTTTATGAGCTACTGATCTTTGTTCTCTTCATGAGTTCGCCAATTTTCTATCCTCCTGACATTGTTCCAGTTACGGTCAGGCAATTTTTAATTTTTAATCCGATCTTGCCAATTATTGAAAGTATTCGTCAGATTGCTCTTTCAGGCAACCTGCCCGATCTAACCTTAATTACCCATAGTCTAGCTAGTGGTTTAATTTTAATCACTATTGGGCTAGTGGCATTTTCTCGTTGGCGTTCTCAGTTTATGGATTTGTTGTAGAGATTATGATGCAAGAATCAATTAGATTAGATGGTGTTTCCCTCTGGCGCAGAACTCAGGAAGAGTTTTCTTACGACCTGAAAAAAACAATTTTTTCCTTATTTAACGGTCAATATCGTCAGCCTGCGAAAAAAATGGTGATTGACAATATTGATTTAACCATTAATTGCGGTGATAAGGTCGGTATTATTGGCGCGAATGGCTCGGGTAAATCCACCATGCTAAAGCTAATTTCGGGTATTTTGCAGCCTACCTCGGGAACAGTACGGGTCAAAGGTGCGATTGCTCCTCTAATTGAATTAGGAGCAGGATTTGACACTGAATTGACGGTAATGGACAATATTATCCTTTATGGGGTCATGTTGGGCTATTCTCAGCTGGAGATGAAGTCAAGAGCCAAGGAAATTTTAGAATTTGCCGAATTGGAAACATACGCTTCAATTCCTGTTAAAGGTCTGTCTTCGGGTATGACAGCTCGTTTAGGATTTGCGATCGCCACTGATGTTACCCCCAATATTCTGATTCTCGATGAAGTATTGTCCGTCGGGGATATTAGCTTTAAAAATAAATGCCGTCAAAGAATGAACGAGTTTTGGCGAGATGATGTCACAATTTTACTGGTTTCTCATTCGATGGACATGATTTGTGAGAATTGCCATAAAGTTATTTGGCTCGAACGGGGACAAGTCAAGATGATTGGTCAGACTCAAGATGTGATCGATCAATATCTTGAATGTGTTGCCCCTACAGGCACAGCTTCATCTTTGCCAACTCAAGTTAATCAATAAATAACTGTAAACCCGATCGAGCTTATTAAGCTTGTTAGACAAGACAATTGGTTATTAATCGCTCAAAATTAAATTGAAAAAACCGAAAATCTCGTTTGGGCAATGGAAAATAGTAAATTCTGGCATTTAAGGTGTCAGTGGTTTAAACTCAAGCATAAATTAAATCTTATCGATGGCAATGCTATACAGCAAACAAGAGCAAAACAATCAATTCAATCAATTATCCCTAAAACACCGCTGATTAATCTTAATCGCCACACATTATTAGCATATGTTCAAAAATCGAAGCGCTATTTTCCCTATAAGTCTCAATTAAAAAAGGCAATTAGAAAAACTAGCTCGAAATTATCTTATTATGCTGCCCTCATTACTAACGAACCGAATATAAGTAATGACATCCAATATCAACGATGGCTCAGAAAACATTATCCTCGTCCCCAAGATTTTGACAATATTAAGACCCAGACTTTAGCATTAGCTTATCAACCTTTGATTAGTATTATTGTACCAGTTTATAATCCCGAGCAAAAATTCTTGGAGCAGGCGATCGCTTCTGTAGTAGATCAGATTTACCCTAATTGGGAACTATGTTTGGTAGATGATTGCTCAACTAAACCCTATGTCAAAACTGTTTTAGAAGCTTATTGCCAGCAAGATCGACGAATTAAAATAGTCTACCATCAACAAAATCAACATATTTGTCGAGCCTCCAATTCTGCTCTAGAAATTGCTACAGGAGAATATGTTGCACTGCTAGATCATGACGATCGATTAGCGCCTCATGCTTTGAGTGAAATAGTTAAGCTATTAAACCAAAATCCTGAAGCAGATTTTATTTATTCTGATGAAGATAAAATCGATCGGGAAAACATTCACCAAACTCCCTTTTTCAAACCAGATTGGTGTCCTGATTCCATGTTATCGCGCATGTATACTTGTCATCTGGGAGTTTATCGACGCTCTTTAGTACAGTCAGTAGGCGGCTTTCGAGTTGGTTTTGAAGGCAGTCAGGATTATGACTTAGTACTACGACTAACTGAGAAAACTGACCACATATTTCATCTTCCACAAGTACTGTATCATTGGCGCATTCATCCTCAGTCTACGGCTGCAAATTCAGATGCCAAGCCCTATGCTGCTCTTGCTGCCCAAAAAGCTATTCAGGAGGCGATCGCTCGTCGTCAAGAACCAGGAAAGGTGGTGATGCACCCTGATTTTGCGGGGGTATATACCGTTCGCTATGATATTTCCGACTTCAAACTAGTAAGCATTATCATTCCGACTAAAGATCTTGCCGATACTTTGGATACCTGCCTCAAATCTATCTTTGCCCAAACGATCTATCCCAACTATGAGGTAATCGTCATTGATAACGCCAGTGTGGAAATGAAAACCTCTCAATGCTTGAAATATTGGCAGCAGAAAGAGCCTCAACGTTTTCGCTCCTACTATTACGATATACCGTTTAATTATTCCCAGATCAATAATTATGCTGTGGAGCAAGCTCAAGGAGATTATTTATTATTTTTGAATAATGACACAGAAATACTTACCCCAGACTGGATTGAAGCGATGGTGGAACAAAGTCAAAGAAAATCCATTGGCGCAGTGGGGAGTCTGTTGCTATATCCCGATCTTACCGTTCAACATGCGGGGGTAATTTTAGGTATTGGTGGTGTGGCAGGACATAGTCATAAAAATTTTCCTGCTGCCGTACCAGGCTATATATCTCAATTGGTTTCAACCAATAATTACTCCGCAGTTACTGCTGCTTGTCTCATGTGTCGTAGAGAAGTATTTGAGTTAGTAGGGGGTTTTGAAACTGAATTGGCGATCGCTTTTAATGATATTGATTTTTGTCTCAAACTGATTAGTCATGGCTATCATAATGTTTACCTTCCTCACGTAGTTTTATATCACTATGAATCTAAAAGCCGAGGTTCTGAAGATACGCCAGTCAAAAAAGCCCGTTTTGCCCAGGAAATTAATTATATGAGACAAAAATGGTCGCCAATCTGCGATCGCGATCCTTGCTATAATCCCAATTTAACTAAAAAGTATGAAGACTATCGGCTCAAGATCTGATTTTGTTTAGTGATATATTTTACTGTAAATAAATTGGAGAAATATGGATGCGATCGGCAATAAAAACTATCCAGATCTAGAACAGTCTTTGTTAGATGAAAATAGTAGTTTAACCAAAATGTTGCGCTTAATTGGTAATCATAAACAGGTCGTAGATTTTGGTTGTGCGACTGGTTATTTTGCGCAGTTACTAACTCAACAACAGTGTATTGTCACAGGTGTGGAAATTAATTCAGAGGCAGCTAAAGTTGCGGAGCAGTATTGTCAAAAAGTGATAGTTGCTGACTTGGACTTTGTTTCTGTTCGGGAAATATTACCCCATCGCCAATTTGATGTTGCTATTTTTGGTGATGTTTTAGAGCATTTACGCAATCCTTGGCAAATTTTGCGAGATACCAAAGAAATTTTAACAGAAGATGGCTATGTGGTAGCTTCGATCCCGAATATTGCCCATGGAGCAATTAGGCTGGCTCTGTTACAAGGAGAATTTGAATACACAGAATTTGGCATTTTAGATAATACTCATCTCAGATTTTTTACCAGAAAAACTGTTGAAGCTTTACTAGAAAATTCTGGATATTTATTAAAAAATATTGAAAGTACTAAGTTGCCATTTTTGGCTAATAATAATTTGGTTCCTCAGATTAACATTAATGATTTTGATAGCGAGATGATCGACAGAATGCAACAAGATGAAAATATTGATACTCTACAATTTGTCGTTCGAGCTGTTCCTTGCACTGTAGAAGAAAGACTGGCGGACAGGCAAAATCGTTATGATCGGCTGCAAAAAGAGTTCCAGGCTGCACAATCCCAACTCCAGCAAAGTCAAAATACCATTGATCAATTACAATCCCAGCTTCAGCAGAGTCAGCAGATATCAGAACAAGTACAATCCCAGCTCCAGCAGAGTCAAAATACCATTGAACAATTACAATCCCAGCTCCAGCAGAGTCAGATATCAGAACAAGTACAATCTGAGCTAAAACATGAGCTTGAGCAGGCAAACGCTAACATTCAATGGATGGAAACGAGTAAATTCTGGAAGCTTAGAAGTAAGTGGTTGAAGCTCAAACTTTTTGTTAACCTGAATCGTCAAAGTAATAAGTAGATTATGGGACTTAATAAACAATCAATCAATACAGTTCATCTGTTCGTGACATCTTTAGGCAATCACTTCATGATTGAGATTGCCGAGATCTTTCATGAAGGCTTTAAAAATAATGGCGTTCAATCGCAGATTAAGGTCGATCAGCTGCCTTCTACCCACCCAAAGCCAGGACTAATTCAAGTGGTAATTGCACCGCATGAGTTTTTCAACCTATTCCTTGAACCTAAACTTCAGCCTGGCGAAAAAGTTAAAGACTTTTTAAAAGCTGTGTATGTACTTAGTGCCGAGCAACCACTTACCCACTGGTTTGAGATGGCTTGCAAGCGTGCCGCCTCTGCTAAGGGTGTATTAGATATCACAGAACATACCGCCTTAGAATATCGCCAACGGGGAATCTTTACTGTTCATGCGCCTTTAGGCTATGCCTCCTGTTTTGAAGCAGGTATCGATCCTCATAATCCACCCGATCGCCTTTTCGATCTCCTCTTCTTAGGTAGTATTTCCCGCAAGCGAGAATTATTTTTATCTCATAATGCAGCCCTATTTAACCAATATAAGAGTAATATTGTGATTACTCGTCTAGAAAAGCCCAAGTTCTCCCATACAAAAGGTTTCTTTGCCGACCACGATCGCAATCGTCTATTACGCTCATGTAAGATCCTGGTCAATGTTCACGCCAACAACAACACTTATTTTGAATGGTTACGGGTGATCATGGCGATCGCTAACGGTTGTTTGGTGATCTCCGAAACTAGCGACTATATCGAGCCACTCGTCAACGGCAAACACTTAATTATTACCGAATTAGATGACATTGCTGCCCAATGCGAATATTATCTCGAACATGAATCAGAGCGACTTAAAATTGTCAATGAAGCCTATGAATTTGTTACCCAAGAATTCAATACTAGTATTCTTTGCACATCTATCTTACAAAAACTAGAACAGCAAACTGAAAACATCGTTGAACTTCAAAGGGTATAAATATAAATAGTATGGAAAGCATCAATTCCGCTAAACGGCAGATCATGGGTACTAGGTTAGAAATGTCCAAGCTGTGTTCTTTCTTGGGAAAAGAACCTTGGGTTTTGTCAGCCAATGCAGCATACAATGAGTGTTCGGCTCCCAGTGTTACAGTAATCGTCACGCTCTATAATTACTCAGAATATATTCAAGAATGTTTGGATAGCGTCTGTGCCACAGTAAAAGATCGTTTACCTGGTGGCTTTGATGTTTTAGTTATTGATGACTGTTCTACCGACAAGTCTGCAAGCTTGGTAGAAGAATATATTCACCAGGTCGATACTCCAATTTGCCTAGTCAAAAAAGTCTACAATACTGGTCTTGCTGATGCCCGTAATTGTGGCTTAAACATAGCTCGCGCTCCTTTTGTGTTTATTTTGGATGCAGATAACTGGATTTATCCCAATTGCTTAGAAGTTTTGTATCAGGGAATTAATGAATCGGGTTGTGCTGCTGTCTATGGTATTATCAACTGCTTTAGCAACAAAACAGGGGAAGGTGTTGGGTTAAACTCTTTTTATGAGTGGGATGTCTGCGAATTACTCAATGGCCCTTACATCGATGCCATGGCAATGTTTAAGAAAGATATTTTGCTTAGGCTAGGTGGTTACTCTACCGAACTGATGCTGATCGCTTGGTCAGGCTGGGAAGATTACGATCTATGGCTCAACCTGGCTCAATCTGGCTATGATGCTAAGTTGATTCCCCAAATTTTGAGTTCTTATCGCGTCCATCCAACTTCTATGATTAATACTACCAATATCTATACGGATATCTTGGCGCAGTATTTTAGGCAAAAATTTGTGAAACTCATCGAGCAACACGAGGATGTAGACACCGTTTTTGGTATGCCACGACACCTGGAAATCAACACTGAAGATTGTGCTATGGTGCAGCTAAGAGAGGCTAGGGCAATGATTGAGGCCATGGAAACTAGTAAGTTTTGGAAGCTTCGTAGTCGCTGGTTTCAAATCAAAAACTGGGTGGGAATTACTAAGACATAATCTACGAGTCATATCAGGTTCGGATGAACAGTTAAATGTTTTAATTTAGGGACTTGCCCTAAAGGACTAGCTTCGCGTCGGGGACTTGGGGACTTGGGGAATCACTCTATTTAAAGTCATTATCCATACTTGATATCAGAAGTCAAAAGTCAAAAGTCAAAAGTCAAAAGTCAAAAGTCATAAAAACCTTGTCCACATAATATTCAGGGGATTTACCAAAAATCTTGATAGATTCTATGATTCACATGGTTTCTAGGTAGAATGACTATAAAACGATGATCCAGTTTGGACGAGAAGTATCTAGTAACCGCGAAATTGCCGAGTCGCGAGAATGGTTAATTACTAACGGTATTGGTGGTTATGGATCGGGAACGATCGCGGGAATCTTAACGAGAAACTATCATGGTTTGTTAGTTGCTGCCCTAGAACCACCTGTCGCGAGAACTTTACTGCTGACCAAGTTAGAGGAAACGGTTAACTATAACGCCCAAGCTTACGCACTAGCTGCTAATCGTTGGGTTGATGATATCATTGCGCCTGAAGGTTATCTTCAGATTGAAAGTTTTCATCTAGAAGGAACAACTCCAGTCTGGAATTTTGCTTTTGCTGATGGATTGTTATCAAAGCGGATCTGGATGCAGCAAGGGGAAAACACCACCTATATTCGCTATCACTATCAAAGAGGTAGTCAACCTCTAAGCTTATCCCTTAAAGCCTTGGTGAACTATCGTAACCATCATGGTGGGACAAATAGCGATGCCCAAGCGCAGATTAAGCCGAGGCAACAGGGTTTAGAAATCAAACTTGGTTCTGATGCTCGTAGTCTATATTTATCAGCCTTTTTAAATAATCCAGATAACCTTGATTGGTCAATTAACAACACCTGGTATCACAATTTTGCTCTAGCAGTTGAACAGTATCGGGGATTAAATCCCCTTGACGCTCATCTTCAGGCAGCAACGGTTGAGACTATACTTGAGCCAGGAGATACCATCACTATAATTGCCAGTACCGAAGCAAATCGGCAGACGGTCACAGAAGCAGACAAGAGAAAATGCGATCGCCAATTAATCGAGCTTTTTACTACTCAAAATAAACTCAACTCTGTACCTCAATGGATTAAGCAACTTGTATTAGCTGCCGATCAGTTTGTGGTGGATCGTCCTGTCGCCGATAATCCCCACGGTAAAACTATAATTGCTGGTTATCCTTGGTTTACTGACTGGGGTAGGGATACCATGATTAGTCTACCAGGAATAGCGATCGCCACAGGACGTTATCATCTGGCTCAAACGATTCTCCGCACCTTTGCTCAGTATGTAGATCGTGGCATGTTGCCCAATGTCTTTCCCGATGCGGGGACAACTCCTGAATACAATACCGTAGATGCGACACTTTGGTACTTTGAGGCGCTCCGTAATTATTATGCAGCAACCCAAGATCGTGAATTGATTGCCGAACTATTTCCTCTGTTGGCAGAGATTATTGACTGGCATATTCAGGGAACTCGCTATAACATCCATCTGGACGATGATGGTCTAATTTATGCGGGAGAGACAGGAGTACAGCTTACTTGGATGGATGCAAAGGTAGAAAATTGGGTCGTTACCCCCAGAATTGGCAAGCCGATTGAAATCAACGCTTTGTGGTATAACGCTTTAAGCTGTATGGTGTATTTTGCTCAAGTGTTAGAGCAACCTGATGGCGAGTATCAAAAACTGGCTGACAAGACGCGATCGCACTTCGCTAAATTTTGGTACGCAGAGGGTGGCTATTGCTATGACGTAATTGATTCTCCTGATGGTAACGATGCCAGTTTTCGCCCCAATCAAATTTTTGCGGTGTCATTACCCAATCGGGGCGGTTCGCGAACCGCCCCTACACAAACGCCCCTACAACCAAAGCAACAGCAAATGGTAGTAGATCGAGTCGGACAAAAATTACTAACTTCCTTTGGCTTGCGATCGCTAGATCCTGGGGACAAAAATTACCTTGGCATCTATGGAGGCGATCGATTACAACGAGACGCTAGCTATCATCGGGGTACTACTTGGGGCTGGCTGATTGGTCATTATGTTCAAGCTCATTTACAGGTATATCAAGATCCCCAACTAGCTCGCAGTTTTATTGAGCCGATGGCCGATCATCTTAATACTGGCTGTGTTGGCAACATTAGCGAAATTTTTGATGGTGATGTACCTTTTACTCCTAGAGGTTGCTTTGCTCAAGCCTGGAGTGTAGCCGAGGTTTTACGGACATGGCTTTTGACAGTGAATCAGAATAATTCAGTAAGCTGAAGTGGTTAACGATTTGTATCGAAGATTAAAACTTGCAAGCGAAATTTTGCCTTTGTGACTAGTCTGAAATTGCATACCAGAATAACGATTTAAATTAAAATCATGGCTAATATTTTTGGAACTCCTGCAAACGACTTTTTTGAAGGAACGGAAGGCGAAGATACGATTCGTGGTGCTGCAAATGATGATTTTCTGTTTGCTTCGGATGGAGATGATAGTATTCAGGGCAACGCGGGGTCAGATGCTTTGTTTGGTAACGATGATATGGACACTATAATTGGAGGTACCGAAAATGATCTCTTAGATGGTGGTGAAGATAATGATACCCTCAGAGGAGGATCGGGTAACGATCAACTGATCGGGGGTGATGATAAAGATCGACTACTCGGCGAGTCAGCTAATGATACTTTATTCGGCGGTAATGGCAATGACACTTTAACAGGATCGGCAGGTGATGATGTTCTTCAAGGTGGCGCTAGTGCAGATCGAATTGAGGGAGGTACTGGTAACAATATAGTATTTGGTGGTGCAAATGATGACACATTTGTCTTAATCAATGGTGGTTCAAGTAACATCCAGGATTTTGTAGATGGTGCAGACAAAATTACTTTAGGGAGTGGTTTAACCTTTGCTGACTTAACTATTCAGGATAACGCTGGAGATACGGAAATTCTGAATACAAATAATGATGTGATTGGTTTGCTCGTAAATATTGCCGACACAAACATAACCGCAGCAGATTTCGGCTAGAAAATCTGCTTAAAAAGGTGGATGCGATCGCGATCATTTTTCGGTCAGACAATATAATATAATCGCATCGCGATCACACTCTAGATAGTCATGACTTTAGAGGACTTCTTATTTCCTATTTCCGTCTTACGAAATTTCCTTATCCGAAGGTGTCCTAAAGGATACACCTACGGATATACCCTTTAGGGCAACGCGGGAAACCCGCGCGACGCGAAGGACGCGAGCTTGCGAGCTAATCCTTTAGGGCTAGTCCTTTAGGGCAACGGAATTTCGCGCTATTTCCTACTTCCTACCGACTTCAAGAGCGATCGCTGCAATCAAATCAACTAGATTGCAAGGTTTAGAGAGATAAGCCTGAAAACCTGCTTTGAGCATCCGTTCTCGATCTTCCTGTTGAGCAAAAGCCGTTAGGGCGATCGCTTTGATGGGTTTATTTTGCTGGCTAGGCAATGCTCTGACTTGTCGTAAAAGTTCGTAGCCGTCCATGTTTGGCATTCCAATATCGCTGATTAAAATATCGGGAGGGTTTTCGGCGATAATCGTTAGTGCTTCTGTTGCGCAATTAACGGTTGTGACGATCGCTCCTTCTTGTTTTAAAACAAAATCTAATAGATCGAGATTGTCTGGCTCATCATCAACAACTAACACTCGAATTCCCCTTAAAGATTCTGAAGTAGCAGAGGATAATTCAGTTTGTAGCTGTTGTGAGTTACTTGTGGCTGGATTAGACGATACTGATTTTAACAGTGGCAGGTTGACCTTAAATGTTGCACCCCTTCCTTCACCGAGACTTTCGGCTGACACCGTACCACCGTGCAATTCAACTAAATGTTTGACGAGTGCCAATCCCAAACCTAAACCGCCGTACCGACGAGTAGAACTACCATCCGCTTGTCGAAAACGGTCGAAAACGTAGGGCAGAAATTCAGCAGCAATGCCAATACCTGTATCTGTAATACGAATTTGGGCATTGTTTTGAACTTGTTCTAACCACACGTCTACACGTCCATTATCGGGGGTAAACTTAATGGCGTTGGAGAGCAGATTCCAAAAAACTTGTTGTAGTCGAAGTTCATCCCCCATGACTTGGCTGATTGAATCAGCAGGGTAGTGCAACTCTAGAGTAATCGACTTGGCGATCGCTGCAAAGCGAACACTATCACTGGCAGCATTAAGAATCGGCGCTAAGTCAACGGGTTGAGATGTTAATTTAAATTGTCCTTGCACGACGCGAGAAACATCGAGTAAATCTTCCACCAAAGCAATTTGTTGTATGACATTACGTTCAATCGTCGATAGTGCTTCCTGGGTTTTAGGAAGTGTTAGCTTCTGAGTTTGCAGTAGTTTTGTCCAACCCATAATTGGATTGAGGGGAGTTCGCAATTCGTGAGATAACGCTGCCAGGAATTCATCTTTGAGACGATTAGCCCGTGTTAATTCTTCAGTCTGTTGTTGCAAGGAAGATAATATTTCTGTTCGCTCTAGCGCGATCGCCAGGCGATCGCAAATTGCTTGAAATAATTTTTTTTCTGCTGGAGTAAAATCCGTGCGCGTGCGACTACCAAAACTTAATGTGCCGAAGAATTTTCCACCAGATATTAAAGGTTGACAGGAATAGGTGGTTAAACCGAGCGATCGCACTAATTCTGTTTTGGGATCGGTCGATTGCTGTAGATTTGGTTGCACGATTTGACATCGTTGTTGGGCAACTGTGCCACAAACGGCTTGACCTATCTCTAACCATTCGATTGATTGAACCATCTCATCGGAAATACCACCATGAAAGATCAGGTGTAACTTTTGCTGTTCTTCATCAAGAATATAGTTAATGTAAATATCTAGCCCAATTAAAGGTTTTAGTTTGGTAAATAAAGCATCTATTAAAGTAAGGGGTTGGTAGGTTGAGAGTAAATCACGACTGGTTTCATATAAGATTTGAATGTGGTCGTTGCGTTCTTTTAAATCTGCTTCGGCTTGTTTACGCGCAGTGATGTTGGCGAACAAGACTGCAAACTTGTCGCTTTGCGTCTCATCAAAGCGGAAGGCATTAACAGTAAACCACCGATTCATAGCTTTAGATTGATTCTCAAGTCGAATGGGTTCACCTGTCAGCACGACTGTGCCATAAGTCTGAATCCAAAAGTCTTCGAGATTTGGCACGAGTTCCCGCGCTGTTTTACCCGTCGCTTGCTTAAGTCCAGTCATTTGTTCAAATACTGAGTTGACTTCAAGGAAACGATAATCACTAGGTTTACCATTCTCGTCAAACAACATTTGGCAAACGCAGAAACCTTGATCGATGGTTTCAAATAATGTGCGGTACTGATACTCGCTTTCGCGCAATGCTTGTACTGCTCGCATTTGCTCGATGATCGACCAGAGACGAGCCACAGTTTCTTGCAGTAGTTTTACTTCATCTTCTCGCCAATTACGCGCTGTTGTGCAATTAATTGAAAGATTAGCAACCCACTGCCCCAATTGAATACAAGGAGTAGCAACAAATGCAGCTACAGCTAAAGGCCGGTAGCTTTGAGCATAGGGCGCGGTATCGGGATGAGTCGTAACATCAGAAACAACGATCGGCTGTCCCGCAGCGAGACGATCGAACTGTTCAGCAGTAAAAAAGTTTTCCAGAGGGTACATTCCCGCTAAATCGCAAACATCTTCTCCCCGCCTCCAGTTGCGTTCGATTATTGCTACATGATTTTCCCAGTCTATTTCGTGCCAAAAACAGCGATCGACGTTTAAATATTCACCCAGGCTGCTTACTGCTTCCCACACCATTGCTTCAGCATGATCGAGTTGACGTAAACGCAGATCTAGTTCTTTGAGGAATTGCTCATTGAATTGGGCTTGTTTGCGATCGCTAATATCTGACCAAGTGACCAGAACGCGATCGTAGGGTTCGCTAGGCGGAGGGAAGGTGATACTAAACAACACATATAACTTTTCCCCTTGTATAGTTCTCACCAATGTCTCAGACTGAAAGAAAGTTTTGCCCTCAGCGATCGCCAAAAGTTCGTCAATAAATACTGGGATAGTTTCGGGTAGAAAAATTTCCTGTAGCGATGTCAATAATTGCGCTTTGTCTGTTGCGCCAGTCAATTGTAAGGCGATGTTGTTCACGTCGAGAATACGGATAGCACCAATCGCCCACTGCACAAATTCGGGATGCTCGGCAAAATAAGCCCGAAAATCCCTAACGTCTGATGCTTTGAGTCGGTCGATCGCTGCTTTAACTTCAGAAAAATCTTCTAACCAAATAGAAACACCAACCGATTCAAAAATGTTGCGATACCGTTCTTCGCTCGATCGCAACCGATCGGACGATCGGTTGCGATCGTAATCTAGCTGATTAAGCCGCTGAGCATTTTTCCAGATTAGCAAAACTAGGGTGAAAATGAGTAAAACCACCAACAGACCCAGGCTAAAGGCAGGATCGTAAAGGTTAGCCCGCAGTCCTTGTAAAATTAACCAACCCAAAATAAACGGAATTGCGAGCGCTATTAAAATTAACCGCCCAGCTACAATCCCCCCTGCCATATTACTCGTCAGCGGCCGCATAAAACCACGATTAGCTTGTGTCGATAAAATACCTATACACAAAACTAGAAAAGTTAGGCAAGTATGCAAAGCCATTGAAGAGGAGTAGAAGATAAATCGATAAAAGATTTGCACGTTGTAAACATGACCGATAAGAGCCAAAAGTGCGACCACAGTAGCGCAGATTGTGGCAGTTTGGGCAAGGCGATCGCTACGGCGTGTTCTTTGTCTCAGCAAATAAAGTGCTAGTCCTACTAGGGCAAAATTGAGTGCTGTATTTTCTCCCATGCGACCTGGGTAATCGATTGTCGGATCACCTGGCAACTCTTGAAAGAGTAGCTGGTCAATTCCTAAATTCCAGCCCAAGAGATATTGACTCAGGGTAAGTATAGCGATCGCACTAACCGCGATCGCCAAGCCTTTTGCCACTCGATAACTTCGCCTTTGCTGCGTTTGCCATCCTAAAGACACCCCCGCCAAAATAAAACACAAGGCAGCATTAGCTTTCATACTAGCTGTATCTCCAGGAATGCTTTTGAACACAGTGATATTCATGCCCCAACCACCAATCAAAACCAGACATCCCACCAGAGTGACGATGATACCTGCGATTCGAGCCGTTAATAATAACTTTTTTGGTATTTTCAACATTAGGGTTTAGGGATTAAGAAGTAGACAGGGTGAGCAATGCCGACTCTATCTCAACTGCGTTCCGCGATCGATCGAAGTAAATAGGTAATGGGTAATGGGTAATGGGTAATGGGTAATGGGTAATGGGTTATTGCGTTTAAATTACATAATATCTAAATTAGCCTGTACTCAAGTCTTCTGATCCTTAATCAAACTAACAATTGTGCGCATTAAAACCTCTGGCTCGATCGGCTTAGAAAAGTATTTCTCAAATCCAATTCTCAGGGCATAATCGCGATCGCTTGAACTGGCATAAGCAGTAAGTGCGATCGCAGGAATCTGGCGCTCAGGATAACGGGTTCTGATTTTTTGTAGTAATTGATAACCATTGATATCTGGCATGGCAATATCACTAACTATTAGACTAGGATTGAACTGAGATAAGATCTCTAGGGCAGTTGAGCCACTGGGCGCAGTCTGAACTTCTGCTCCAGCCTCTTCTAGAATAAACTTAAGCAGTTCCAGTGAATCTGGTTCATCATCGACAGCAAGTATGGAAATTCCCGCTAAAGATACTGATTCGGGAGCGATCGCGACTTCTTCGATGTTAGCGGCTGCTGATTCTAGTAATGGTAAATAGACAGTAAATGTCGCCCCCTGTCCGATCCCAGGACTATCTGCGGTAATTGTTCCGTCGTGCATTTCAACCAGATTTTTAACAATCGCCAGTCCCAAACCCAATCCGTCTTTAGAGCCTGAATTTTTCTGTCCCTGCTGAAACCGCTCGAATATACTCGGCAAAATTTCGGGACTGATTCCTTTTCCCGTATCTCTTACTTGAATTTGTGCCTGCTGTGCGACTTGCTTTAAGGTAATGGTAACTCGTCCCTCTTCTGGCGTGAATTTGAGCGCATTGGTAAGCAAGTTGACCACAATTTGCTGTAAGCGGTTGAGATCGCCAGAAACTTGAGCGAGCGCGGTTAATCGGCTATCTAGATGAATTTGTTTCGCCTCTGCCATCGGACGCATGAGACTGATTGCCCCGCCCACGATCATTGCCAAATTAACAGGTGCAAGGGTTAAGTGCAGTTTACCACTTGCCATGCGGGAAATGTCGAGCAAGTCTTCGATCAGTTGCACTTGAGTCTGAGTTCCGCGCTCGATCGCCTCTAAGGCACGATCGACATTGGCTGGATCGAATTTACGCATCCGTAACAGTTGCGCCCAACCTGCCACAGAATTAATCGGCGATCGCAATTCATGAGCAACCACAGCCACGAATTCATCTTTACTGCGATTAGCTGCTTCGGCTAGCGTCCGAGCGGTTTGTGCTTCTGTCAACAGTCGCTCGCGTTCTTGTTCGGCTTGCTTGCGTTCAGTAATCTCCAGCACAGTAATATTGATACCAAGTACCTGTTCATCTGCTGTCTTTAACGGGTAATAGCTGGCCAACCAATGACGTTCGACTTGTGGTTGAGCAGGGGTTGTTCCCCGAACTTCCACATCTAAAATCGGCAGCCCTGTTTGAAAAACTTGCTCGAAGATTGATTCTTGAATATCTGCTAGTTCGGGTACAATCTCCCGTATGGTTTTTCCCAAATGCTCAGATACAGGTAAGCCATTGATTTCCGCCAATCGCTCGTTTAACTGTATAAATCGCCGCTCTCGATCTAAAAAACACAGTCCAATCGGTGCAGTGGCATAAATTGCTTCAATTTGGGCGAGTTGCTGCTGAGATGATGCTTCCATCTGTTTGCGATCGCTAATATCTCGTGAAACTGACAACAATTGTTCAACTTGTCCGTTGTCATCAAACCTTGGCGTGAGGACCACTTCCCACCATTTTGGCGTTCCGTTTTTAAGTGGACAATATCCCTCAAATTTACTAATTTCACCTGAGAGGGCAAGATCGATCGCCTGTTCTAACTGAGTGCGATCGCCTTTTTGCCAAAGCTCGACCAACCTGACATTAAGGTAATTTGTATCATGCAAACCGAGCAGATCCTGACCGAAAGAATTTAGGTAAAGTATCTTACCTTCAAGATCTAAAACCTTGATGCAGTCTGGGATAGTTTCGAGAATCTGTCGATTAAAGGCTTCACTTTGACGCAGAGCGGATTCAGCTAAGGCGCGATCGCTAATATCTCGTCCTACCGCCTGAAATTCAATTAACTGACCATTTTGAGCAAAAATGGCGCGATTCATCCACTGCTGAATGCCTATTTCGCCATTTGGCTTAAGAACTGGATGTTCGTGACTAAGCACCGCATTCTCTGGCGTTGCCCTACCTAGGTTAGTAATCTGCTGTTGTACCGAAGAGCGATCGCTTTCGGGAATTAAGTTAAGAAAATTTTGACCAATTAGTTGCTCGGGTGTAGAGTCAAAATAGCGACTATATGCTTGATTCACAAACGTCAGCGTCAAGTCGGGGGAAAATCGGCAAATTAGCTCGGTTTGCTGGTCAATGATTTCTCGATAGCGTTCTTCGCTTTGTTGTAGTAAGATTTCACGCTGTTTTTCCTCAGTAATGTCGCGCCACGATGCGACAAAACCATCATTAAGCTTACGTACCTGCACGCTGTAAGCTCTAGTCAGATCTTGTTCGCCGAAGCGATCCGCATAGATGAGACAGTCTTTAACCAGTGGTTTTCCAGTCTCAACCACATGGCAATATTCGGCAAATAATCCACATTCGCGATGGGCAGGTAACAATTCGCACAATGGCTTCCCGATATCGTCAACCGTCATGCGGTTACTTTCCAGTGCAGGTGCATTAAGATATTCGATCTTAAAGTCGATAATTGCACCAGTATCGCGATCGCGAATTGCAGTATAGATACCAAAACAATCGAGCATATTTTCGATTGAAGTACGAAAGCGTTCCTCACTCTGACGCAACTTCTGACGTAGCCGAAAATTCTCGATCGCAGCTCTAGTTATACATCTGAGACTTTCTGAGGTAATCTCTTGCTTAATCAGATAATCTTCAACACCCGCTTTGAATGCCTGAATGGCGATCGCTTCATAACCGCGATCGTTGACCATAATTACAGGCGGACAGTTTTCACCAATACTAGTTTTCAATTCAACCAGAAACTCTAATCCATCTCGATCGCGCAGCAAATAATCTAGGACAATGCCATCGGGTAGTTGGCTGTCGCATAGCTGCCATGCTTCCTCTGTTGACTCTGCCTCCCAGACAGTGTAGGCAAAATTTGTTTCCTGTTGTAAATAACACCGCAAAGTTGTTCGTTCCAGCAAGGAGTCGTTAACAATCAAAATGTTGTAATCACTTTGCAACGTCTTCATAAGATTTGCTCAATTGCCAGAAATTTAATACTTAACGCTTAATGTAAATTACCTTCGTTCCAATTTACTAGCTCTTAGCTCTTAGCTTTTAGCTTTTAGCTTTTAGCTTTGGAAAACTCCTCACATAAGTAAGTTTAGTCAGCGTATTTATTCGCTCACAAGTCGAAAAAATAGGGTTTTTCCAGCACGAGCTATCCTAAAAGCAAGTTTTAATAATTTACATTAGACGTACTTAATTTTTATTAAAAGGCTGATTTCAATAATTTTAACAATATGGCTCAAGCAAAAAAGAGCTCTAATTTAATTTACAGCATATTTCGTCACTTTTCAGCATGAAGTAGCCCTGGCTATAAGCTATTTACTTAAGTAATCTTCTGAAGCTCAAAGCTAAAAGCTAACAGCTAACAGCTTTTTTAGGTAAGTTAGCGATCGCACTCTAAATAACCATGACTTTATATAATTCCATTGGCGAAGATTATAATGCTACCCGCCAAGCAGACGAGAGAATCGTCGCTAAATTAATCAGTTTGCTTGATTTACCGACAGGTAGCACGATCGCAGATATTGGTGCGGGGACAGGAAACTATAGTAATGCGCTCGCTCAACAAGGATATCAGGTAATCGCGATCGAGCCTTCAGAACTGATGCAGCGTCAACAAAACCCCCATCCTAATGTTAGTTGGATAACTGCCAGTGCCGAGCAAATTCCTTTAGCCGATCATACTGTAGATGGTGCGGTGGTAATGCTAGCACTACATCACTTTAACGATTTAGATGCAGGGTTGAGAGAAATTAGTCGTATTACTAAATCGCGAAAGATCGTCATTTTTGCCTTTGAACAAGCGAAAATTGCCGATTTTTGGTTAACAGATTATTTTCCTTATTTTATTCGAGACACTCTAGCTACTTTTCCCAGCATTCAAAAGATAGCTCACTTAATTTACCAAATTACTCATAGAGAAACAGCTATAGTTCCGTTCTTATTACCTAATAATTTAAGTGATTTGTTTGCGGCATCTGGCTGGTGTAAACCTGAAATTTATTTAGATGAGCAAGTTCGTCGGGGCATTTCTAGTTTTGCTAAAATGCCTTCAAACGAATTGGAAATGGGTTTAAAACAATTAAAAGCAGATCTCAACAGTGGCTTTTGGCTAGAGAAATATGGAGATTTACTCAACCAGCAAGAATATGATGCAGGTTATCGAATTATAGTGACTGATTAATTAATTTGTGGAGTAGATTTGTTGACTCAAATTTATTACACTTTAATCATTATGTAGCAACATGTCATGTGCCTTGATGAAAGGTAAATTAATTCAGGATAAATATCGCATCTTAAAAACTTTGGCTCGCAATGCCTTTAGTGAAACCTTTTTAGCTACAGACAATAGCAGGTTTTATCATCGCCGTCGCTATATTATCAAAAAGTTTCGTCCGATTTTGGGCAATCCTGAAGCAGAAAATATTAGACGTTTGTTTTATCAAGAAGCCAAAACGTTAAAGCTTCTTAGTGGTAAAAATCGTCAAATACCTCGGTTGTATGAATATTTCATGGATGGAGAGGACTTTTACTTAGTTCGCGAGTGGATTGCTGGTTTAACTCTCAAACAACGAGTTGAGCAACAAGGAACATTGTCAACAGAAGAAGTAGAAGCGATCTTGCACAGTGTTTTATCCTTTCTACAATATATTCATAGCTATGGTATTATTTATCGGCATTTAAAGCCTAGTACAATTATCTTGCGTCGAGATCATTGGTTCTCTAGATCTCCCAACAGCTTTTTGCCAGTGCCAATTTATTTTGGTGGGGTAAAAGATTTAGAAGCAAAAATTGAAGAGAAGCAACGATCGCTTTTGCCAAGCAGTTTACATTCCCGTCTGAATCACTATCCGCAATTTAGTCCAGTTGTGGCTTATCGACGAGACTATATTCCTCCAGAACAACAACAGGGAAAATCAGTTTTTGCCAGCGATCTTTATAGTTTGGGTTTAACAGCTATTTATCTCTTAACGGGTAAAAATCCAGCAGAATTTGCTACAGATCCACAAACCAAAAAACTACTATGGCATCGAGAAATTCCCAACCTGAAGATTCATCTAGTTAGGGTAATCGAGCGAGCTATTTGCCCTCAAATGAGCGATCGCTATTTTTCTGCTGAAGAGATGCTTAAAGCCTTAAACTCTCCGCCGATCAATTTGGCTATGCCTGTAATTAAGCCACCACCCCCAAAATTAAAGCTCACTCCAGAAACTAAACTTTTTTCCCTCTTATCTGTTGCGACTTTGGCAACTCTAGCTTTTACTTTAATTCTTGTAAATACAGATTTTACTCAGGTTGCGAAAAAAGATACCGAGCAGTATCTTAACGATCGAGACGATTTAGTGACGGATACGCTAGATTCCAGTTTAATATCCCCGACTCCCCAGCCCAAAACTACGGTGAAAATTCCCGCTTCTCCTCTGGGAATGACTCAGCAAAGTATTGTCCAGTTACTAGGAAAGCCAAGCAAAAATAGTAGCGGATATTGGCCCAACAGCAGAGCTTTACTGTATGAGAATACCATCTCCAAGAAAATTACTTTAGGCTATTTAACCGATGCTAAAACTGGTAGAGTTCGTCAGGCGGAGATTGGCTTTGATAATTCAGTCGAGCTAAAGACAATTAAACAACATGTGCAGCAATTAATGCAGGATAAGTATTCGCCAGAAATTGACCGTTATCTCAATCAAATATATTTTAAAATTAGCGATCGCCATGACTTCAAAATCAATAATAATATCGAAGGGGTGATACAGCAAAATCCCGAAGAACGTATCTATGTCGGCATTTGGGATCGTGAGTTTCATTAATAAAGCTGTAAGCTCTAAGCTCTAAGCTCTACCCCTGTTAAGGTGAGCGTTGGGTCTTGCACACTTTTGGTGAAACTCAAGACGGGCGATCGCCGATTACTAAACAGGACACAAAAATCTTCTCTTGAGTAGTTCGTGACTGGCACGACCATACATTTGACGTTTGAGCATCTTGAGTCGATTAACTTGGCCTTCAACTTGCCCATTACTCCACTGATAAGTCACTCCGTTCCTGACTGCATCTAAATCGTCTTTCAGTTTGGGGGCAAAACCAGTAATGGCTCTGATTTTACTCGATTCGGCTTTTTCCAACCATTCAGCTAATTTATTTGGTTGTGTTCGTCTTGCCCAAGGTGCAGCTATTTCGGGCAATCTAATTGTAAAAATTCGACGCTCACAATTTGAGTTCGAGCAGAATAATTTCTGAGTTGAAAGTTTTAAGCAGACTTGATAGTTCCCCCAAGATACATCCAGTAGCGATGCAGCGCGGTCTTGGGGGTTTCCCCCATGAGCGACTGCATCAAGACGCGATCGCTGATAATTGCTATGAACTTTAGAGCTTGTTGAGCTACAAATCGGACAAACTGCTTGTATATTCTGAGTTTTGACCTGTATTGTTAGCTGATTTTCTCTTTCACTAATTGACCAAGAAATTAGTGAAAGAGAAAAAAATCGGGCAGTAAATGTTGTAGTAGCAAGGAAGAATTATCACAGGGTTGGATTTCGGACATAAATAAGGACTTTTTTTGTTTCTCTACTATTTACTCATAAAATGCTTGTCGCAAAAACATCATTGATGTTGAAGATAGTTTTAGCGATCGCTCGTCTTGAGTTTCACCAAAAGTGTGCAAGACCCAATAAATGATTGAAGTTTCCAAAGTTCGTTGAAATATCTGGTGTCATAGCCGTAAATGGTTTAGTTTATCTGGAGATATCAGAGAAGGTAATAGTTCTTACGAAGATATTCACAAAGGGATAAATAAATCATCAAGTGATTAAACAGGGCTATTTCATTTTCATATATCCAGAGAATAAATTCTCTGTCTAAGTACATTAAGTCCGTTTAAACGGACTTTAATTTTCAGCCAAGAATATTTATTTCTTGGTTCACTACAGTTAGAACGAAATAGCCCTGGTGATTATGAGGATAAGGTTATGACAATTCAATTAAAACCAGAACAGGAAAAGTTTATCGAGGCGCAGGTAGCCAATGGTAAATATAATTCTCCTGAAGAAGTGATGAATAAAATGTTTTTGGTTTTTGAACGATTACAGTCTGAATATGACGAATGGCTGACAGAAACTAGAGCAAAGATAGAAGAAGGTATTGAATCCTTAGATAGAGGTTAAGGCGTTGATGGGGAAACTGTAGTTGCCAGATTGAGAAATAAACTACGTCAGGCTAGAGGAAGTTAGTTATAAAACGCCATAAAAATATTAGAATCAATGGCGCAAACTATCTACCAAGAGTGGTTTGTTAAATTCCGTTTTCCAGGTTGCGATCGCGTGAAAATGGTTGAGTCTGATTTGGGTTTAATTCCTAACGTTTGGGAAGTAAAGAAACTAGAAGATGTATGTATTACTACTCTTTTTAGACATGTCTATGGAAATAATTGTCACCAATGGTTGTAAAAATATTGCCATATTTGGCGATCGCTATAATTTTGTACGGCTATAATTGAACATCATTCAACTAACCAACAACTGGTAACTGATTTATGAACTGGTGGCAGAAACTCAAGCATAATACTTTGGCACAGATTGGTGCATCGATCCTGATTACTTTTTATCTTGTGGTTATTTTTGCCGATTTTATTGCCCCATACTCTCCCTATACTTCTCAAGATGATGGATCTTTATTGCCACCAACGGCAATTCATTGGCGCGATGAGACAGGTAAGTTAACCACACCATTTGTTTATCCAACAACTCAGGGAAAGACAGATATAAATACAGGCGATCGCTTATTAATTATCGATCGCGATCGCCCTAACCCTATTAATCTTTTCGTTAAAGGTACGCCCTATAATTTATTTAAAATATCTTTACCCATACCCCCTAGCTTTGAGTCGGTCACTATTTTTCCTGGTATTCCCTTAAATAGGCATTTATTTGGCACAGTAGGTAAAGCTCAAATTAATATCCTGGGTACGGACGAACAAGGTAGAGATTTATTCAGTCGCCTGTTGTTTGGTGGCAGAATTAGCCTATTTATTGGACTTGCAGGAATAGCTGTTTCCTATCCTCTAGGTATGTTGGCAGGAGGAATTTCTGGCTACTTTGGCGGTACAATCGATGCTGTAATCATGCGCCTGGTGGAAGTTTTGATGACTATACCAGGAATCTATTTACTAATTGCCTTAGCTTCAGTGATTCCCGATGGCTTAAGTAGCGCTCAAACTTTCCTGATCATTGTTCTAATCACTTCTTTAATTAGTTGGGCAGGATTAGCGCGAGTAGTGAGGGGGCAAGTTTTATCAATTAAGGAGCAAGAATTTGTTCAGGCTGCTAATGCCATGGGTGCAAATCCGCTTTATATTATCGTGCGTCATATTTTACCTCAGACAGCTACTTATATCATTATTTCCGCTACTTTAGCTGTCCCAGGCTTTATTATTGCTGAATCAGTTTTGAGCTTGATTGGCTTAGGTATTCAAGCCAAAGATCCTAGCTGGGGTAATCTATTATCATCTGCCACTAATGCCTCGATCTTGGTATTGCAACCTTGGTTAATTATTCCCCCTGCATTACTAATCATTTTGACCGTCTTAGCCTTTAATCTTTTAGGAGATGGTTTAAGAGATGCCCTAGATCCCCGCAGTCAGCAATGAACAGTGAACAGTGAACAATGAGCAGTAATTAGTCCTAAAGGATAAGCTTCGCAAATAATCAGTAATTAGTAATTAGTAATTAATCAATGGATAATCCTCTAGAACGAGTTCGCATTTCTAGGACAGCCGAAGATCAGCTGGTCAAACTTAAGCGCAATACCAGAATTAAGCAGTGGAATATTCTTTGTCGCTGGGCTTTTTGTCGTTCCCTAGCAGAACCTAGCATCCCTTCTCCCGTACCAATTAAAACTGATAGTAAAGTAGAAATAGCTTGGAATGTTTTTGGCGGAGAGATCGCCGATATACTATTAATTGCTTTGAAGCAAAGATGTACTCAAGATGGACTGGGAACAGAACAAGATACTTTAAAAGAGCAGTTTACTCTCCATTTACATCGTGGGATTGGCTATTTGGCAGGAGATAATAATATTAAGCAGGTCGAAGATTTGGTTGCTTTGAATATGGTTAAATAGCTGTAAATCTTGACAGAATTAGCAAACCAATAAATATAGCTTCTAATATGAATTTAAAAAACTTAAAATCTTTTAGATAATGATTTTATTATCTAATTTTTCTGTATAGTTGAAAAACTTAAGTTCCATACTTTTATTTAAAGCTAAGAGCTAAGAGCTATATGCGAAGCGGTATCTCCAACTATGCGAGACAAGTCCTTTAGGAAAAACTAGTAAACTAGAACAAAGTGTCTTGGTGAGCATTACATGCGGCTAAAACCTTTGTTTGCACCAAACTAGGCGGTGTAACGTGATCTCACCGCTAATTCACATCAGGCGTAAATAATTAACTTTGTAAAATTAATGAAAGCATTTTATTTTTAGAACATAGTTGAGCTTCCAGATGAGGAAGTTGTCTGATCATAGCAATTTCCGCTGTACAAGTCTCTCTAATGGTTTGGAGATTACGTTGGGTTAAGCTAACGGTTGAACTCTCTTCTGGTTTGGGCTGAATTTTTTTTACTAAGTTAATTGCTGTATTTATTTTCAGCAAAGCCTGTTCATATTCGTGAGACAGCTTATCTTTAATTTGTAGTTCTTCTAGCTCTTTAATTTTTTGCTCTAGGATTTTAGTTTTTTGCTGCTCATCGTGATATTGTTTCATGAGCTTTGCCTGCTTTAATAAACGAGAAGTAATTGCATTTAACAACTCATCTCTAGTAAATGGCTTAGTCAAATAATCATCTGCACCTAGCTCCATGCCATGCCTAATATCATCTTTGTCTGCCATGGCTGTCAAAAAAACAAAGGGAATTAGCTCTGTTTCAGGTATATCTCGCATTTCGGCCAAAATTTCATGCCCACTTATTTCTGGCATCATGACATCAGAAATAACTAAGTCAGGAATATTTTCTTGCGCCCACAAAATTGCCAAAATCCCATTTTCAGTGCTAAACACTTCAAAATCTTCTGCTTCTAGACAATCGACAATATTTTCGCGGATAAACAATTCATCTTCAATAACTAAAACTTTGGTCATGGTATTTATTTAATAAAAAAATTACAAATAGTTAAAAAATCGCTTAATTTTATCAGTAACAATCAAAACTAATCATTGTGCTTTTGATCTAGTTATCAATTTACTTTTATTTAGTCAAAAAAACCTCAGAAATATAACGGATAAATAGATTGAGTACTATATATTTTTAATTAGAAATATTGAGTTTTAAAGCTCGAATTAAATAAAAATATATCTAAAGATAGATGTTTAATTGCTTCTTTTATTCAATCTTTAAAGTAAGGAAGAATAACCATAAAAGTAGTACCTTCTCCAAGCTGGCTATCAACTGAGATGCTGCCTTGATGCAAATCTACTGAGCGTTTAACGATTGATAAACCCAGTCCAGTACCAGGAATTGACCCTGTGTTAGTAGCTCGATGAAAAGAGTCGAACAACTGTGCGCGATCTTCTAAAGGAATACCAATACCATAGTCACGAACCCGAAAAACTGCCTGTTCTGATTGACACACAAGATTAAAATCAACGCGATCGCCTTGAGGAGAATATTTAACGGCATTAGAGAGTAGATTAGTCAAAATATGTCTGAGAATTTTTTCATCTAAACATACTAGATAACCTTCATTTTCGGCAGGCTCACTCTGCGGTTCACATCTATTGTGCGCTTGAAAAACGATCTGGTGAGTTGTCGTAGTGAGATCGATTTCTTCCACTAACTGTTGGCAATATTGAAACAAATTAAATTTAGTCGGGTTTAGCTGGAGTTTTCCTGCCTCTGCTTTACCTAATAAAAGAACATCATTAAGTAATTCAGTCATATGCTTGACTGAAGTTTGAATCCGATAGAGGTGGCTGAGTTTTTTCTCTTCACTCCACTTATGACTATAATGCTCCAACAATTCAGCAGAAGACAAAATTGAGGCTAAGGGAGTGCGGAATTCATGGGATGCCATCGTGACAAAGCGACTTTTCAATTCAGCCAGCTTTTTTTCCTGTTCTAGAGTGCGACGAACATCTTCTTCTGCTCGTTTGCGCTCAGTAATATCGCGGATGATTGCCATTACCTCATCAACATCGCTATTAGCAAGACGCACTTCGTAGCTATAAATTTCTTCATCAGTAGAGACTTGGCATTCTAAAATTTGCAGTTCCCCAGTCGCAAGAGCCTTTTCGATTCCCCGCTCAATCGGCCCAGAGATGTCTTCAGGAAATACCTCTTTGAGATGCTTGCCTAAAAAAGTCCGATCGCGAGTGAGTAAGTTTTTTTCTTTAGCAGCTTTAAAATTAACAAAATTCCCCTGGCGATTGATGCGCAAGATTAAGTCTGGGATGGCATTAAACATAGCCTTGTTAGTTGCCATGCTCGAATGCAGAGCATCCTCGGCTCTTTTTCGCTCTATGATTAAGCCTAATTGAGCAGCGACGGATTTAACTAATTCAACTATTTGGCTGTTTTCTGGACTAGCGGAAAAATCAAAAAAAACAAACACGGCAATAACTTTTTCTCCAGCAATTATGGGTACTCCCAGAGAAGTTTTTAAGCCTGCTACTTGAGCAAATTTATTTCTCAGAAATATTTTGCTTACTTGCACAGAAACATTTTCAGTCCATTCAGGTTTTTTAGTTGCCCAAACTCTGCCAGGTTTACCGATGTTGCGCGGAAAATTAATTTGTTGGCTGGCTTTTCTAAACTCCGCTAATTTTTGATTATTGCCATACCAAGAGGGACTCAGTTTAAGCATGTTTTTCCCCTCATCAGGAATCCAAGCTTCTGCAAAACTCCAGTTAACTGTTTGGCATACTTTACGCAGAGTAATGGCGATCGCTTCATCAAAGCTCGATGCTGCGGTGATCGCTTGAGTAATAGTTTGCAAAAGACGGATTTCTTGTTCAGCCTGTTTACGTTCGGCAATTTCTGCTTTTAATATTTCGTTGCTGTGAGCTAGTTCTATTGTTCGCTGTTTGACTCTCTGTTCTAATTCATGATGAGCTTGTTTGAGCAAATTTTCTGCCTCTTTACGTGTAGTAATTTCAGAGACATAGCATCTAACTAATCGATTGACAGAAATTAAGTGAACTGACTGTTCAAATACTTGTTCTCCTATAGTTATTTCTCGAATAGTGTATTCTTTCGACTCAGCTTGAATCAGCGCAATTACCCCTGCCAAAATTGGATGATCTAATTTATCTTTTCTTAAAGTCGGAAACCATTTGAGAGCAGCAGGATTGAGATAAGTAATTTTGCCTTGGAGATCGATTTCGATAATCGGATTGGAAAATAGCTCAGGAAATGAGGCTAATCTCTCTAAAGACTGTTGAATTGATGCCTGACGTTCTTCTAAAGATATATTTGAAGTCTGATGAGATTTGTGTGAATTACTAGATTGGCTAGAATCACCAAGAAAACAGGTAGCTAAAGAATCGTCGATTTCGTCAGCAAAAAAACTAGATTGCTCAAGTCGGTCTGGTTTTTTTGCTGTTACAGTTTTAATCACCTCGGCAGTAACTTGATAGGTAGCGGTAATGCTATCACCAAAGTAGATTACATCTCCATTTTGTAGATCGTGAGAAAAACTTTTCTTGGTATTTACTTCTAAACCATTTCTGCTGCGCCTTCCTTTTAAATCCCCGTCAATAATGCGAAATTGATAATTATCAGTACCTGAAATAGCTATTCGCAATAAAGTTGCATGGTAACGAGATATTTTTGTCGAACTAAGTACAATTGAATTTTGTGGATCGCGACCAATAGAATATGTCTCCGATTGGAGTTCAATGGTAGAGCGTTTGTGAATGTTGTCAATGATTAAAGTATGTTTTTCAGCTTGAAAGTGGGTCATAAAGATCTAAAACTAGCAAGAATCAAGTTTTCGGACTGATGTTGACTATGATCTTATGATGCCCAAAATCTAGCTCAGAATTATAAGAGGCGGTATATGGCATGTAGCATGAATTAAGTTGCTAACATTAATCAGCGATTAACTTGATCTCATTTAAAGCGACTCCACTATTAAACTAAAAGCTTAAAGATGTAATTCAACATCTTCAACTAACCAACAATATGTTTGTAGTTATGGTTATTGGTTACTGAGCCAAAGAATAATTAAGTGTGTATGTTGCTAACGGCGATCGCCTTGATTGAAAAACTATAGAAAGGCGATTTAGCTGTGGAGAAACTTTTTGGTTAACTCCCAACCAGATATAGGTAATAGAACAGGCCAAAATATTAAAGTTAGGACTAATGTTAGCCAAGATGTCCCATCATTTTTGTTGGTACTAGTATCGAGAAAAAATTTAACGAAGTAAAAGCCAAAAACTGTGAGAGAAATCAGTGAGTAGTGATGAATCATGGTCTTTGAGCATAAATTATTTGAGATGATTTTGATATATGTTTGGGTGGCGGCAAAGATGCAAAATCAATCCTAGATTAATTTTCTACCAGGTTAGATTTAAAGACGTAGAACACCTATTTATTCAAATGTAGTTCAACAGTAAGCAATGAGTCCTAAAGGATTAGTCCTAAAGGATTAGCTCGCAAGCTCGCGTCCTTCGCGTCACAATGAGCAATGAGCAATGTTCATTGAAAAAAGGTCTTAAACCTGATTAATCCTAAATGATATCCTAAAGGACTAGCTGAGTCCTTCGGACTTGCTTCGCAACCGCGTCGCACTTCGTTATCAATTGTTCAATGTTCACTGATCATTGATAAAAGGGATACGTTTTCGGGGGCCAAGAAACTATACAATAAAACGCTAGCAGTATAAGTTAGGCAAGAGACAGAGTAATATGCCCCGTCGTGAAGATCTCCAGAAAATTCTACTTCTTGGTTCAGGGCCAATTGTGATTGGACAAGCCTGTGAGTTTGACTATTCAGGAACCCAAGCCTGTAAAGCATTACGAGAAGAAGGGTATGAGGTAGTTTTGGTTAATTCTAACCCTGCTTCGATTATGACCGACCCAGAAATGGCAAACCGTACTTATATCGAACCTTTAACTCCAGAAATAGTGGAAAAGGTAATTGCCAAAGAAAAGCCAGATGCTTTGTTACCGACGATGGGGGGGCAAACTGCGTTAAATATTGCAGTGTCCTTGGCAAAAAGTGGTGTGCTAGAAAAGTATGAGGTGGAGCTAATTGGGGCAAAATTACCTGCGATTGAAAAGGCGGAAGACCGTCTTTTATTTAAACAAGCGATGGAGAAAATCGGCGTACCAATGTGTCCATCGGGTATCGCTAATAACTTAGAGGAAGCTAAAGCGATCGCCAAGGAAATCGGTAGCTATCCTTTGATTATCCGTCCTGCCTTTACCTTGGGTGGTACAGGAGGTGGTATTGCTTACAACCAGGAAGAATACGAGAAAATTTCGGCATCAGGAATCGACGCTTCACCTGTTAATCAGATTTTAGTAGATAAGTCTTTACTGGGTTGGAAAGAATACGAACTAGAAGTCATGCGGGATCTGGCAGATAACGTAGTAATTATCTGTTCGATTGAAAACATCGATCCGATGGGGATACATACAGGGGATTCTATTACTGTTGCTCCCGCGCAAACCCTTACGGACAAGGAATATCAGCGATTAAGAGACTATTCTTTAGCAATTATTCGCGAGATCGGCGTGGAAACTGGTGGCTCTAATATTCAGTTTGCGATTAATCCCCTTAATGGTGAGGTGATTGTGATTGAAATGAATCCTCGCGTATCTCGTTCTTCGGCATTAGCTTCTAAAGCGACAGGTTTTCCCATTGCCAAATTTGCTGCTAAGTTAGCGGTGGGTTATCGCCTCAACGAAATTTATAATGACATTACGCAAAAAACCCCTGCTTCTTTTGAACCAACTATTGACTATGTAGTTACCAAGATTCCGCGCTTTGCTTTTGAAAAATTCCCTGGGACTGAGCCAATTTTAACTACCCAAATGAAGTCGGTGGGGGAAGCGATGGCAATTGGTAGAACCTTTAATGAATCGTTCCAGAAAGCTCTAAGATCTCTAGAAACTGGTCGTGCTGGCTTTGGTTGCGATCGCCAAGAAATTTTACCTTCAATTCCCCAGGTGCGCTCTAGTTTAAGGATTCCCAACCCAGAGCGGATTTTTAGTATTTACCAGGGTTTAAAGCTCGGAATGACCCCCGAAGAAATCCATCAGCTCACGGCGATCGATATGTGGTTTCTCGATAAAATGCAGGAATTACTGTTAACGGAGAAGTTTCTCAAGGGACATGCGCTGAACAAAATCTCTGCCGAACAAATGCGCTTTGTGAAACAACAGGGATATAGCGATCGCCAGATTGCTTTTGCGACTAAAACCAATGAGGACGAAGTGCGAGCATATCGTAAAGAATTGGGGATCATACCTGTATACAAGCTAGTAGATACCTGTGCTGCCGAATTTGAAGCCTTTACTCCCTATTACTACTCTACCTATGAAGAGGGAGAATCGGAGATTACACCGACTGATAAATCTAAGGTGATGATTTTAGGCGGTGGCCCTAACCGTATCGGACAGGGGATTGAGTTTGACTACTGCTGCTGTCATGCAGCTTTTTCTCTCTCGGCTGCGGGATATGAAACCATTATGGTTAACTCCAATCCTGAAACCGTTTCTACCGATTACGATACCAGCGATCGCCTTTATTTTGAACCCTTAACTAAAGAAGACGTATTAAATATTATTGAAGCCGAAAACCCCGCAGGAATTATCGTCCAGTTTGGGGGACAAACTCCCTTGAAGTTAGCGATTCCTCTCCAAGAGTATCTAGACCAAACCCAAGGTACAGAAACTAAAATCTGGGGAACATCACCAGATTCCATTGATGCAGCCGAAGATCGCGAAAGATTTGAGCAAATATTACGTGAATTAGAGATTAAACAGCCTCCTAATGGTTTAGCTCGTAGTTACGAAGAATCCCTTAAGATTGCTAACCGTATTTCTTATCCCGTAGTTGTGCGTCCGTCCTATGTTTTGGGTGGTCGAGCGATGCAAATTGTCTATTCCGATGCCGACCTCAAACACTATATGACCTATGCCGTGCAGGTAGAACCCGACCATCCCATTTTAATTGATCAATTCTTAGAAAATGCGATCGAAGTTGATGTTGATGCCTTGTGCGACCATAGTGGCAGAGTAGTAATTGGTGGCATTATGGAACATATCGAACAGGCTGGTATTCATTCAGGAGACTCCGCTTGTTCTATTCCTTACAATTCTTTACCTGAATCGGCGATCGCAATTATCCGTGACTGGACTGAAAAACTAGCCAAAGCACTCAAAGTAGTCGGCTTAATGAATATTCAATATGCGGTACAAGGAGAGCAGGTATTTATTATTGAAGCCAATCCTCGTGCCTCTCGTACTGTTCCTTTTGTTTCCAAAGCAACGGGTGTTCCCCTAGCTAAAATTGCCTCTTTAGTCATGTCTGGAAAAAGCCTAGAATCTTTGGGGGTAACTACAGAAATTATCCCCAAGCATATTGCCGTTAAAGAAGCAGTATTACCCTTTAATAAATTTCCCAGTACTGATACCCTTTTAGGGCCTGAAATGCGTTCCACAGGCGAGGTAATGGGGATTGATAGCGATTTTGGTAAAGCCTTCGCTAAAGCCGAAATTGGTGCAGGAGTAGATTTAGCTTTAACTGGGACAGTCTTTGTCTCGATGAATGAACGAGATAAAAGTGCGATCGTTCCTGTAGTACAAGATTTTATTGATTTAGGCTTTAAGATCATTGCCACATCGGGAACTCAAAAATCCCTCCAGCAAAACGGCATCAAAGATGTAGAATTAATTCTCAAACTACACGAAGGTCGCCCTCACGTTGTAGATTCGATTAAAAATGGCCAAATTCAGCTAATTATTAACACTCCTACAGGAGAAGAATCGCAAACCGATGCTCAACTAATTAGAAGGATGGCATTAGACTATCGACTACCGATTATTACTACTATCTCAGGTGCTAAAGCCACTGTAGCGGCGATTCGTTCTTTACAGTCTGAACCTTTAGAAGTAAAAGCTTTACAGGAGTATATAGCCGTACAAAATTAGTTTAGGACAATTAGGGTGATCGGCTCGTAAATAGGAAATAGGAAATAGGAAATAGGAGGTAGTATTTCAAAGATGTCCTAATGTTTTTACGTAGGGCTATATTATATATTTAACATTGCTATAGGTAAGTAGCCAGGGCTATTTCGTTCTAACTGTAGTGAACCAAGAAATAAATTTCTTGGCTTAAAATTAAAGTCCGTTTAAACGGACTTAATGTACTTAGACAGAGAATTTATTCTCTGGATATATGAGAATAAAATAGCCCTGATTATTAATTAAAGGAGTTGAAGTTAGTAAAAATTTAAAAATCTACGTTATGGTTGATATCCGAAACTGCTAAGAAAGTTTTCCATTTTAGTGATTCTTTCTTCTAAAGTTAATGCTGGCTGTTCTGGGGAGCTTAATTTTTGGGCAACAGTTAGAAAATCTGACCAACTACGACCATATTGTTGTTCACCATGAATTTTTTGATATGCTACCTTGGCATTTTTCAAGCTGCCATATTTATCAATAAAATATTGCTTGTCTAAAGATGGATTTAAATTCAATAAATGCTGATTACTTTTCAGTTGTTTTAATTGTTTTTCTTCTTTCACTAATTCATCCGCTGCCATTAATGCCGTATTTTTAAATGCAGTATCGTAGGTATCAGCGCTATTTTTCAATTCGTCTCTAATTTGCTTTAATTTATTTAATACCATAATAAATTACTAATTAATTATCCAATAAATTGCGGTTAATAGAAGCCCGATCGGTAAACATTTGCGGTTGTGATTTGGGATCGAATTCAAGCTTTGGATTTATTATCTCTTCGTTAAAAAAAAGCCTTTCTGCTTCCTTAATCAAATATATTTTATCTGCATAAGCTATCTGACTAGCTCGATCGCAAATTTTTTTATACTGTTCGATCTTATTAATTACTTCGTCTAACTGTAGCAATGCTTCATCCCGTTGCTGTTTGGCTTCCTTAGCTGTTTCAATAGTTTCCCATAAACTCTGTTGTTTAAGTTTAAGTTGTTGAAGTTCTTGAACTGCTTCATCTCTTTGTTTACAAACAACTAAGTTAGTCTGTTTTAATTCTTTTTGTTGATTACGATATTTTTTTTGTCCATCCTTTATAAGCACGAACTCTATTTTTAAGAGTTTTTAGCTCTTTTTTAAGATTGAGTGTAACAATTTCTACTTGGGAAATTCTTTGAACTATCTCTTGATATTTTGGCATCATCTTCGATTATCTTCTTTATCTTTACATAATACGTATTTAAAAACGAATAATATATGTTTAAGATCACAATTATTAGGTCAAAAAATAAGTAACTAGATAAAACTGATTAATCGCTAAAATACTTTAAAATATGTTCGACTCAATTTTGGTTGTTTTAGTTAGACAATTATACTTTTCAAAGATTACTAAAAATCTTGATTGGGTTTCAACTTAATAAGTAATTTAAGTAATTAAAATTTAGCAATAATAGTAATTAAGTTAACTGCAAATATTTAACTTTTTAAAGATATTGTTGTAAAACTGCTTGAGTTTCTGCGCCTGTTTTTGCCCAGCTAAACTTTTGTGCTTGTTGCAGACTTAGTTGACTCAATTGCGATCGCATTTTTTGATCCCTCGTGAGATCTACCATTGCCGAGGTGATTTCAGCAGTATTGTAAGGATTAATCAAAATTGCAGCATCTCCCGTTATTTCAGGTAAAGAAGCCAAATTAGAAGTAATTACAGGAGTTCCACAAGCCATAGCTTCTAATACAGGTAGTCCAAAACCTTCCCAAAAAGTCGGAAACACCAAGGCAACTGCATTACTAATTACCAGGGGTAATTCCTGATAACTTAAATAGTTGAGCCATTTAACACGGTGAGCAATGCCTAATTCTTGCGCCTGTTGCTGGAGTTGAGGGGTAAAACGGGGATCGGTTGAACCAGCGATCGCTAAATGGTAATCTTGATTAGGTATCTGGGCAAAAGCGGTAATTAAACCAGATAGGTTTTTATAAGGATCACAACGACCAAGATAAAGAAAATAGGGTGCTTCAAGGTTATTAGTTTGTTCTCTGGGATAAAAATTAAGGCGATCGTATCCTAGTAAAATGGTTGTAATCTGGTTTGCATCGATACCGTAATAATCAACTAAATCCGTGGCGGTAGCTTGAGAGTTACACACAATATGTTCCGCCTGTTGCAATACCTGGGGGACAACATAGCGAAAATAATTGGTTAAAGGAGAGGTGCGACGGGGAAAACGTAAAGGAATTAAATCGTGGCACATGACTATATAGCGAGATTTACTGTATAGAGGCGCTTCAGGGATAGGAGAATAGATTAAGTCTGCCTTTAGCTGTTGATAAATTTTGGGTAGCTGAAACTGAGTCCAGAGTAAGCGCTTTAAATGACCCTTATTTCCTTGGGCGGGAGTCATATCATCAGCAATTTTATACCGATTAAAACCTGGAAAATTTACTGCCGATAATAATGTTGGCTGGAGATGCAAACTATTAATTAAATTTTGAGCATAGGTAGCAATGCCTGTTGGTCGATCAAACAAAACAGCGAGATTAATTAACAGCGAATTGGACATTGAGTTTAGATCGGGTTCTGTTGAATAGTTAAATATTTTGGACAATAGAGATTTAGGGAAAATGATATTTCAAGCTATCAAACGAACTTGAGTTTAGAGATTAAGTTGAGACATTGAATAATTATGGCAAAAGCACTATCTGACTGTATTACAGGGTTAGTATAAGTTAACTTGCCAGAAAACTTTACGCTCAAAATAAATTACAGCGAATTTCAGATGGATAGAACCCATTACCCATTACCCATTACCCATTACTTCGATAAATTAATGTGTCTACTCAATTGAAAACTACTGTAAGTCGAGCTAACCAACCGAAATAAAAAATGTTTTACTGGGAACTATATTAATTGAGTTGCTACAGCATAGGGGGATAAAGTGTCTTTAGTTTGGATTAAATCGCTAGCATTGGTGTCTTTTGGTTTA
Organism: Pleurocapsa minor HA4230-MV1; assembly: GCA_019359095.1. Classification (NCBI taxonomy): domain Bacteria; kingdom Bacillati; phylum Cyanobacteriota; class Cyanophyceae; order Pleurocapsales; family Pleurocapsaceae; genus Pleurocapsa; species Pleurocapsa minor. The sequence goes on from JAHHHZ010000024.1 coordinate 289,110, forward strand.
TTGTTCTGGGAGACTAAGGTATTAGCGCAAGAGTCTGTGCCTACTTCTCCCCCGACTATCGAGCGCACCGAAGAATGCGAGTTATTAGTAGTTGGTGGCGGATTGTCAGGGGTAGCTGCCAGTTACGAAGCCTTGCTCACGGGAAAAACAGTCTGCATGACCGAAATTACTGACTGGGTTGGGGGTCAAATATCTGCTCAGGGAACTTCTGCTTTAGATGAAAGAACTACTCAACGTTCTAAGTTGTTTTTTCCCCGTGGCTATCTAGAATTAAGGCAGCGTATTGAAGAATATTACGGCAAGCTCAATCCTGGTGACTGTTGGGTGAGTGAATCCTGTTTTCTACCCAAAGATGCCAACAAAATTATGTGGTCACAGCTCAAAGATGCCGAAGCTAAGGGTGCTGGCAAGCTTAAATGGTTTCCCTCTACGGTAATTAAAGATTTGAAGATCGAAAAGGTGGCGCAAGAAGGCACAGGTAAGCAAATTACCAGTGCCATAGCGATTCAGCATAGCTCAAACAATGAATATTTACCGCTAAATACCCTCCCTTTATCTAGTACCATCGAAGATGCTTATAGCTATCAAGATTCCGAAAAATTTAGTAAAGAAATAATTCGCTTCATTCCTGCTAGCACCTCAGAGAAAGTTGCAGACTGGTATGTAATTGAAGCCACGGAAACAGGAGAAATTGTCGGTCTAAGCGATATTCCCTATCGTTTAGGCATCGATCCTTTATCTTCCTTTGAGCCTTCTTCCTCTAGCGTGACAGGAGATGAATATTGTACTCAAGGTTTTACCTATACCTTTGCCATGGAGGCGACAGAAGAACCCCAGGTAAATGAAATGCCTCCCTTTTATAGCGAGCATAAAAATTATTACAGCTATGAACTAGAAAGACTGGCAAACTTTGATTTAGTTTTTACCTATCGACGTATTTGGAGTCCTGAAGAAGGAGATCTCGAAAAATTTGGCGGGATTGAATTTACCGCCCCTACTCCTGGAGATATCTCAATGCAGAACTGGACTTGGGGGAATGATTATCGCCCAGGAACAGCCAAAGATAATCTAATTTATACTCGCAGACAGTTGAAAGAATTGGGTCAGCTTCAGCCGAATGGTTGGATGGGTGGATTGCGTACCACAACCCTTAGTCGTGGAGAAGATCATTCCCTAGGTTATTTCTATTGGTTAGTCGAGGGGACTACCGATTCTCAATTGGGAGATGGAGTTAAAAAACCTTACCCCAATAACCGTTTACTTCAGGGGTTAGACTCTCCCATGGGTACAGCCCATGGCCTATCAAAATATCCCTATATTAGAGAAGGTCGCAGGATTGTGGGTCGAGTTTATCCTGGCTATTCTCAAGGCTTTAATATCAATGAAATAGATATTTCACGAGCCGATTATCGCAATGAGTTTTACAGCCAACAACTCGATGCTAAAACCTATCGTCAGCTATGGACAAAACTAGATAAAGACGACCCGATCGCCAATCGAAACAAAAATATTGATAAAATTCAACAGCGTACTCGTTCGTCAATTTATCCTGACTCTGTAGGTATTGGTCACTATGCGATCGATTTTCATCCCTGCATGAATGAGAGTCCTCCTGAGAAAGCAGGCAACACTGAGAGAGAAGGAGAAAGAAAAGGTGGCGGACAGGCTTATCCGTTCCAAATTCCCCTCAGAGCCATGATTCCTCAAGAAATTGATAATCTGATTGTGACGGGTAAGAGCATTGCCACTAGCCATATTGCTTCTGCCGCCTATCGGGTACATTCTTTTGAATGGTCTTCTGGTGCTGCTGCTGGGATTACCGCAGTCTTTGGTTTAGATGAAAAGGTTATGCCCTATCAATTGGTAGATGAGCCAATAATTAAAGAAAATCAGTTTAAGCTTTTGAAAAACCGCTTAGACGCAGCGGGTAATCCTACCGCGTTTCCTGACACTTCCATCTTTAATCACGATTGGTCAGAGTGGGAGTAAGTTTTTAGGAATGAGGCAGATTAGCGCTCATTGTGGCGCTTTTTTTGGAGATCGCTTTTATCCTCTAAAATGCTTCTTTAGCAGAGAAAAGTTATTAATTACAGGGATGGATGTTGAAAGTCGCCAGCTATTTGATTAATCTTTTTAGCGATCGCCAGTAACTCCACATCCTGCCATCTCTTACCCACAATTTGTATCCCGATAGGTAATCCATTTTTAGTTTGCCCAATCGGAATTACAACTACAGGATGTCCTGTAAGATTGAACAACATTGTGTATCCGCCATTCGCTAGAAAATAAGGAACTTTACGTCCTTCTATTTCAATGACTGCACCTTGAGGACGATGAGTAAATGCTGTGGTCATTGCTACTGGACATAGCCAAACATCCCAAGTTTCTAGTGCTTTATCCATTTCGGCAATAAAGCGATCGCGTTGTGTCAAAAGTTCAAAATATTGTTTAAGAGAAGGATTTAGTAATGAGGGCAAAAATTGACTCAGATTACTTAAATCTCGTAGCTGTTTTTCTCCCTGAGTTGCTTCGCGAAACATTACAGGCAAAACTTTTTTACTATCATCAAAATCAACTGGCTGAGAATAAACAAAATTTAAGGCTGTTAACTGGTTACAAACTTGAAATGCTTCTTCTAAATCAAATGGCGGAGATGTCCAGCGTTCCATATCCGCACATACTGATTTGAGTTTATCAACAGCTAAATTTATTGTGGTTTTAATCTCTGAGGCGACGGTCATTTTTTCCCAACTATCCGACCAAACTATGCGTATATTCTGCCAGGATTTTTGGGTAAATCGATCTAATGGAACAGGAGGAACATCAGGCTGTCGTGGATCTGCACCCACAGTCAAGGATAGACATAAGCTTAAATCTTCAATCGAACGAGCAAAAGAGCCAACTGTCATTAACTGACGAATACATTTAGGCATTCCAGGCGCTTCAGGAATATGCCCTGCTGTTGATATACGGCGATCTGTTGGCTTTAAGGCAAATACGCCACAAAAATGTGCAGGCTGACGAGTTGAACCAGAAGTATCATTACCCAAATCTAACGCCGAAAAACCACTAGCGATCGCTGCTGCTGAACCGCCAGAACTACCTCCAGATGTATAATTTAAATTCCAAGGGTTATTTACCCGTCCAAAAAGCTTGTTAGTACTTTGATAATCACTTGCCATTTCCGCAAGATTAGTTTTACCAAGTATAATTACTCCTGCTTGTCGCAAACGCGCCACAACTGTTGCATCTTGAGCTGGAATATAATTTCTTAACGGTTTATAGCCTGCGGTAGTCAATAATTCTGCTGTTTCAAAGGTGTCTTTAACGGTAACGGGAACACCGTGTAATGCTCCCCAATTTTCACCTCTAGCTAAAGCTTCATCTGCTTCTTTGGCTCTGGTTCTCGCTCTAACTGTATCTAAAGTCGCGATCGCATTTATCTTACCGTTATGTTTTTTAATTTGTTCTAGATAAGCCTCTACAACCTCTACAGAAGAAACTTCTCGATCCCGAATCATCTGCGCCAGTTGACTTGCAGTAGCAAACACTATATTCATTGCTAACAACCTAATAGAATATATCTAATTAAGTTAATTATATTCACTTTTAGTTAATTACGTTAACTAATTATTGCTCACTGCTCACTGAAAATGGGTCGTCCAACCAAAGAAAATTCCTTAACTAGACAAGATGTAATTGAAGCTGCGATCGCTTGTATTGAAAAAGAAGGTGCATCAGCTTTGGGTGTCAATCGTGTTGCGAGGGAATTGGGTATTAAACCTCCAGCTATTTATAAACATCTCAACGGGAATGCAGAATTGAAAAAAGTTGTGGCATTAGCAATATATAAAGTTTATTTCGCTGAATTGAGTCAGAAAACTGCAAGTATCAAAGAACCTCGTGCTTGTTTAAAAGCTGGTGGTTTTGCTAGTCGAGATTTTGCCCGATCGCATCCTGGGCTATTTCAAGTAATGATGCAGTTCCAATTACAACCAAACGATCCAGAATCGGCTGCGGTGATTCAAGAATCTCAGGCTTTATTTAAAACTCTGTTTGATTCTCCAAACTTAAGCAAAACCAAATTAATCGACATTATGCGAATAGTAAATTCAACAATTGTTGGTTTTATTAGCCTAGAACAATCTGGATTATTAACTTTACCTCGATCTACCGATGATAGTTTTGAGGTTATGCTTGATGCTTTAATTGAAGCAATAGAATATATAAGGTCTTGCTGATTGACAAGATTAAGCTGAGATGTCGATTAAATATGAATTAATTATTTATTGGAGCGAAACTGATTCCGCTTTTATTGTCGAAGTCCCAGAGTTACCTGGATGTATGGCGGAGGGACAAACTTACGTTGAAGCTGTAACTAATGCAGAAATCGTTATCCAAGAATGGATTGAAACCGCTCAAGAATTAGGGCGTTCTATTCCTATTCCTAAAGGACGGTTACTTTATGCTTAATCCAGAGTCGCTTGTAGATAAATTGCTTAACTTGCTTGAAGCAATAAAATATATAAAAACGAATTAAACTGTGTGCAAAACTTCTTTATGAACTCAAGCCCTAACCAAATTTATCCTGTTGTTTGGCAGGATGATCATGTATTGTTAATCGATCAAACTCGTTTGCCAGAAGAATATAGTCATGTGGCGATTAGTCGCAGTTCTGACATGGCACAAGCAATAAAAACAATGATTGTGCGTGGTGCGCCTGCTATTGGGGTGGCAGCAGCCTACGGTATGTATTTAGGTGCAACGGAGATTGAAACAAAGGATCTTCAAGAGTTTCTGGCACATCTCCAACAGGTTGGCGATCTCTTAAAGCAAACTCGCCCGACGGCAGTAAATTTATTCTGGGCGATCTCGCGGATGCTGAAAACTGCTCATGAAGAAATTGGCACAGTTGCCGAAATAAAACGTACCCTACTGCAAACTGCGCAACAGATCCAGATAGAAGACTTAGCCACCTGTCAGGCAATTGGCGATCGCGGTTTAAGTATCTTGCCTTCTAGCCCAAGCAAATTGCGCATTTTGACTCACTGTAATGCGGGTTCGTTAGCTACCGCAGGATATGGCACGGCTTTGGGGGTGATTCGTTCTGCGTGGCGAGAAGAGCGTTTAGAGAGAGTATATGCCGATGAGACTCGTCCTCGTCTCCAGGGGGCAAAATTAACCGCCTGGGAATGCGTTCAAGAAGGAATTCCCGTTACCGTAATTACTGACAGCATGGCGGCTCACTGTATGCAACGAAACATGATCGATCTGGTGGTTGTGGGGGCAGATCGTATTGCTGCTAATGGGGATGCTGCCAACAAAATTGGTACTTATGCTCTAGCGATCGCAGCCAAAGCTCATAATGTTCCTTTCTATGTTGCAGCACCTTTTTCCACCATTGATTTTGATTTAGCTGATGGCAGCCAAATTCCCATTGAAGAAAGAGATGCAGAAGAAATAGCTCAGATTGGAGATACTGCCATCTGTGTTGCAGGAGTAGAATTTTATAATCCTGCTTTCGACGTTACTCCCGCCAATTTAATCAACGCCATCATTACTGAAAAAGGAGCAATTCAACCCAGTGCTTTAATTGATTATCGTAACGCAGTAGCCTAAAGACACAAGTTGGATAATTCTCCATCTAAAAAAGATAAAAATTTAAGTGAACTAAAAATAGTTTTAGTTCGCTTTGATTCTAATTCACCTCAATCACTCGCTCTTAAATTAAATTTAAAATTAAATTTATTTATTTATTTATTTATTCATGCTTGATTGTTCTTTACTCAGCCATTCAACAGGCTTATAAGTCCCAAAAACTATATCCCACCAGTCGATCGCCAGTCCAAAATTACTATCCCACTGGTTGTTTTTATGGTGAATATAGTGAATGGGCATCTTCATCCAGAAACATTTATGGGGATTATGATGTTGAATTTGGTGAGCATAAGAAGCGAATGCAGCAAATGCGACAGTCCCAGATATCATAATTAATCCAACTGATAGAGAGATAAAAAAAGCTGGCAACACCAATAATGAAACTAAACTAAAATCGAGGAAATCGCCAACGAATCCTTTGGTGGTATTACTGCGATGATGACCATAATGAGCAGTAATTTTATTGCCAAATATAGGACTAACATGCATCAAGCGATGAACCCAGTATTCCAGAAAACTACCAAAAATAAAAGCAAAGATGAAGCCGATAAACAATTGCATATAATTTAATCTGTTATTAGAGATAAACCTACTGAGTTTACTCCAAAAAACATTATTTACTAGGTAACGCCCTGAAATATATTACCCAAACTAAATCTAGCTTTAATGACTTAATGACAAAATTGTGTTTCTAGGAGATCTCTCTTTCCCGAAGATCTAGCTCTACAAATCTAAACTTAAATCAATTTTAATTAAGAGTTTATGTAGAGCGGATTGCCATCGTTAGCGTCGCGACCTTGGGCGATCGCCTTTTCCTCACGCTTTCATCTGCACCACCGATAGATGTGGGGATCGGGCCCAGAGCGATCGGGCTGCAACTGCCTTTTTATCAGTAGGAGTGAAGGCTTTAGAGCTTGCAGTTCAGGCAATTTACCAGAATGACTGCAAAGTAAGTTCACCCTTCACTGTAAGAATCTGATAAATCATCGTAAGAATTTGAAAGAAATGGAGTGTGGGAACTCATTACACTGAAGTCAAATCAGACAAGGAGAATCCAATGCAGCCAATACCAAATGTAGAACAACAGACGATCTCTCAGATATTTTCCACTTTTTTATCACTGATGAGCCAAGATGTTCGAGCCTTACTCGATCTGTGTGCTGAAGATGCAGTCGTTGAATTTCCATACGCTGCCAATACACCAAGACGATTATTCGGTAAGGAAA